>JAIOIM010000277.1 GCA_019912505.1 Ignavibacteriaceae bacterium | reverse complement strand
ACATTAAAAAGTAAAATAGTTTTTATAACAGGTGCCTCATCCGGCATCGGCAGAGCTTGCGCTATTGAATTCGCAAAAGAAGGTGCAAATTTAATACTTGCAGCAAGACGAATTGAACGACTGACCGAACTTGCAGAAACTTTGAGAACAGAATACACCGTAAAAATAAAAACCGTGCAACTTGATGTGCGCGATAAAAATATGGTACAAAGTGTAATATCTTTTTTGCCAGACGAATGGAAAACAATTGATGTACTCGTTAATAATGCTGGGCTTGCGCGCGGGTTTGACAAATTACATGATGGAAATACCGATGATTGGGATGAAATGATTGATACCAATATAAAAGGGTTATTATTTGTAACAAAATATGTTCTCCCTTTTATGATAAAAAATGAAAGGGGTCATATTATTAATATTGGTTCAACTGCCGGACACGAAGTTTACCCCAAAGGAAATGTTTATGCGGCAACCAAATTTGCAGTAAATGCGCTAACACAATCAATACGGCTTGATGTTCTTGATAAGAATATAAAAGTTACCGCCGTAGACCCCGGAATGGTAGAAACTGAATTTAGTCTTGTTCGTTTTACCGGTGATGAAGATAAGGCAGCAGGGGTTTATAAAGGAATAATCCCGCTAACACCGGAAGATGTTGCTTCCGCGGTTGTATTCTGTGCAAGCCGCCCGCCGCACGTAAATATAAATGAGCTTATTATTACACCATCGGCTCAGGCATCATCAACACAAGTTTACCGGAAATAAAAAAAGCCGCAAAGTATTATGCGGCTTAAATTTTTTTACTTTCGATTTTATGCCCGAAAAAGAGAAACATCACCGGCACCTTCCCTAATTACCTCGGGAAATTCTTCGCTTAAGTCTATAACGCTGGAAGGAGTACTGCTTATACTTGTTGAAGCAAGCATAAGATCTACCTTTGAGTTAAAAATAGAACGAATCTCAAGCGGATCTAATAACACATCCCCCATCCTATTTGTGGTGCTTGTACTTATTATAGGATTTCCAAGTTCCTTTACAAGGGTTAATGTTACATTATAGTTCGGAACCCTTATCCCAACGGTTTTTCTTTTGCTCCATAATTTTTTGGGAACTAATTTTGCGGCGGGAAGAATAAAAGTGTACGGACCAGGCAGAAGGTGTTTCATCATTCTATACGCATAATCCGAAACCCGTGCGTATTTTGCAATATCCTTTAAATCGGAACAGATAAAACTAAATAATTTTTCTGTCGATTCATTTTTAATACTAAAAATTCTTTCGAGAGCCTGTTTATTAAAAATATCACATCCAATTCCGTAAACCGTATCGGTGGGGTATATAATCACGCCCCCATTTTTTAATACTTCCACAGCCTTGTTTATGTACCTCAATTGCGGGTTTTCGGGGTGTAATTCGTAGAATTCCATGAACAACTCCTTCTCAAAAAGTGGAATAAAAAAACATTTTATTTGATAATCTAAGGGGATGAATATCCAGATAACTATTGTGCAAAATAACAGTTATAAATTAATAATCAACACCTTTAGGGCAATTTTTATACCCCGCAGAAATAATTAATATTTTTGCAGATGTTCTTTATTTTTTATGAATGATTTTGTTATATTTGCAGTTCTTAAATAAAACAATCGTTTGTTACCAGGAGAATTAAATGTCAAGAAGATGTCAAGTTACAGGTGTGGGACCAACTAGCGGGCACAATGTATCGCACGCCCATAACAGAACAAAAAGAAGATTTTTGCCTAATCTGCAGAAGAAAAGAATTTGGGTTCAGGAGCTAAATAGATTTGTTACGCTAAAACTCACAACCTCGGCTATAAAAACAATTGCAAAGATCGGCACATCTCATGTAGCCAAACTTGTAAAAGATAAAAAAGTTAAAATCAGATAATATATCTGTTTTTTTCTACCGTTTTTGTATAAAAAAAGGAAAGCTAAGCTTTCCTTTTTTTGTTTAAACCGTTTGAAAACCGGTTATTCTCTTACAACCCATACTTTAATTTTAGCGCTGACGCTTGGGTGCAGTTTTATATCGATGCCGTAGATACCGAGAGCTTTTATTGGTTCCTCAATTTCGATTTTTCTTTTATCGATGTCGTAACCTTTTTCTTTCAGTGAATCTGCGATCATTTGAGTTGTTACGGTTCCGAAAATTTTATCTTCTTCACCAACCTGCACAGGGATTGTAACAGAAACTTTTTCGAGTTCAGTGGACATAGATTCGGCGGCGTGAACTTCCTGCTCCATTTTTTTATTCAGAGCTTTCTTTTCTTCTTCAAGCGCGCGAATATTGCCCTTTAATGCTGCGTATGCAATTTTACGAGGGATAAGAAAATTTCTTGCGTACCCGCTTTTTACATCTGCCACATCGCCAATTTGCCCGAGAGCCTCAAAGTTCTGTCTTAATATTACTTTCATTTTTTCTCCTGCGTTTTACATTCTACTTAACAGTATCTGACACGTAGGGGAGCAGTGCCATGTGCCGCGCTCTTTTGATCGCTTTAGCAAGCTCTCTCTGATACTTAGCACTGGTGCCTGTAATTCTTTTAGGAATTATCTTGCCCTGTTCGGTAGTAAATTTTTGAAGCATTTTTACATCTTTAAAATCAATATACTTTATATTGTTTTCTGTAAACCTGCATACTTTTTTTGTTTTTGTTTCTTTTCTCATTTTCAATACCTAATTACTTTAATAAGTCTGATTCTTCGTTTGATAAAAATTTATCAAATGAATCTTCCAGATAATCATTATTCTCATCATCAGCAAAGACCGATTCTTCGTTGCCATAGTTATCATGCCCGTTGTTCGATCCGTTAAGTCTCTTTATGTTGAGGAATTGTATTCTTCTGGCTTTTACTTCAACAACATGTTTTATAAAACCTTGTTCGGTTTTCCATGATCTGCTTTGTAACTCACCATCTACCACAACTGCCGAACCTTTTTTAAGATTTTCGCGGCAGCTTTCCGCCAGTTTATTCCATGCAACTATGCCCACAAAACATACATCCTCCAGCCAATTATTATTGCCGTCTCTGTATTTTCTGTTCGAAGCAATTACGAAATTACAGACAGGAGTACTACTGGCGGTTTGTCTGTACATTGGGTCTCTGGTTAAATTGCCAGATATTAATACGTAATTGACCTCGGGCATTTTTAAATCAGCCATGGTTTTCTCCATACTTAATCGAGATTATGATTTATTCTTTCTCTTTTGTTTCCTCTTCAACTGCTGCTTCAGGAACTGCCTCTACAACTTTAGCTGCCGGCTCTGTTTCTGCTACGGGTAAACTATTTAACTTATTTTTTTCTAATTGTTCAACCGCGTCACTATCCAGTTCAATAGTTAAATGACGTAATATTTGTTCGTCAAGTACGTACAAACGTTCCAATTTAGCGATGATATTAGTTGGTGCATCAAAGCGAAAAATTGTATAAAAACCAATTTTGCTTTTCTTAACCATATAGGCTAACCGTTTTCTGCCCCATCTGTCTATCTCTTTAACATCGGCGCCATTATTAACCAATAAGTCATTGATGTGGGAAATTGTATTTTCGATCTGTTCGTCGTCTAATGCAGCGTTTATAAGAACTGCACTTTCATATGCTTTAGTCTTCATGACCTCTATTCACCTCCTTCGGTCTAGTGGTCCTCGCACTTATAGGCGAGAACAGGGGTTTTTAATATTTTAAATTTGAAAAATAAATTTATTTAATTAACGGCGCAATTACAAGCGCAACTACTGCCATAAGTTTTAACAATATATTCAATGAAGGTCCGGAGGTATCCTTAAACGGGTCACCAACCGTATCGCCTACAACAGCCGCTTTATGCAGTTCCGAACCTTTTTTGTATGAAACTCCGTCTATTACTACGCCTTCTTCAATCATTTTTTTTGCGTTATCCCAGGCGCCGCCTGCATTAGCCTGAAATATTGCCATAAGTACACCTGTTACCGTAACACCGGCTAACAAACCGCCCAGCATTTCTTTACTTCCGAGAAAACCTGTTGCTATTGGAATAATAATGGCTAATAAACCGGGGATAACCATTTGCTTTAAAGCAGACTGAGTTGATATTTCAACACATTTACCATACTCCGCTTTTCCGTCAGCCTCTTCAAAAACTTTTACATCCGCGGCGGACCATTCGGTTCTTTCTTTTCCAGTATTTCTTTTCATCACATCCAGGGCTGCCTGAAGTTGTGGAATTGTACGGAACTGTCTACGTACTTCTTCAATCATTGCCATTGCTGCTCTTCCCACGGCTTGCATTGCAAGCGCAGAGAATAGGAACGGAATCATTGCGCCAAGGAGCAGACCACTCATTACAACCGCTTTTGAAATATCTATAGCTTGTATGTGAGCCGATGTCATATAGGCACCGAATAAAGCAAGTGCGGTTAACGCTGCAGAACCAATTGCAAAACCTTTACCAATTGCTGCCGTTGTGTTTCCCACAGCATCAAGTTTGTCAGTGCGCTCCCGAACCTCTTTTGGTAGTTCAGCCATTTCGGCTATTCCGCCTGCATTATCCGAGATTGGGCCATATGCGTCAACAGCAAGCTGAATACCAAGTATCGAGAGCATACCGACAGCAGCGATTGCAATACCGTATAATCCTCCAAAGTGGAATGCGATAATTATTGCAAAAGCAAGAACTATAACGGGTATTGCGGTTGACATCATACCTACGCTTAAACCGGCGATAATATTTGTTGCGCTTCCGGTAACAGATTGTCTAACAATTCCAAGTACAGGTTTTTTCCCGCTCCCGGTGTAATACTCGGTTAACATACCTATTAACGATCCGGCAACTATACCAACTACGGTTGCAATAAAAATTCCTGTCGAAGTATAATAATTCCCGAGAACCGGATCAGCCCACTGGTAAAGGGGATCCTGGAAATACCAATTTCCCGGGAGAAGCCATTTTATTAAAAACCAGGAAGAAACTACCATCAAAACGCCGGCTACTATATTCCCGAGGTTTAACGCTTTTTGTGGATTGCCGCCTTCTTTAACCTTTACAAAAAAGGTTCCGATAATTGACATTACTATACCCACGCTTGCAATTACAAGAGGAAGCATTACAGCGCCAAGACCATTAAAACCGGCTTTGAATTCTTCAATTCCGAAAAAAGCAGCTCCAAGAACCATTGTTCCTATAATTGAGCCGACATACGATTCAAAAAGATCTGCCCCCATACCGGCAACGTCTCCAACATTATCGCCAACGTTATCTGCAATGGTTGCTGGGTTAAGAGGATGATCTTCCGGTATTCCGGCTTCAACTTTACCGACAAGGTCGGCGCCAACATCTGCTGCTTTGGTATAAATACCGCCGCCAACGCGCGCAAAAAGTGCTATGGAAGAAGCACCGAATGAGAAACCGGTTATGATAGTTAAAACACGGGTAATTCCTGCGGCATCATCTACTCCGTACATCGTTCCGTATAAAACCATAAGCGAACCAAGACCTAATACTCCCAGTCCGACAACACCCAGCCCCATTACAGAACCACCGGCAAAAGCAATTTCCAGCGCCTTGCCTATGCTTGTACGGGCTGCATTTGTTGTACGCACGTTCGCTTTTGTTGCAACCCTCATACCAATAAAACCAGCAAGTGCAGAGCAGATAGCACCGGTTAGAAATGAAAGCGCAATAAATGGAGATGATAATTCAGAATCAGCCATGTAAGCGAGCAGAAGAGCAACGGAAATGACAAAAACGGATAAAATTTTATACTCCGCTTTTAAAAATGCCATTGCACCTTCGGCAATATGAGATGAAATCTTCTGCATTTTTTCTGTGCCGGCGTCTTGCTTATTAATCCACGCAGATCTCCAAAAAGTATACAGAAGGGCAAGAATACCGAAAAAGGGTATATAATAGAAGATTGAGTTCATATCTACTCCTCGACTCCGTAAATTAGTTTATAACACGATTTATTATTTATTCGACAATTTGCTATTAGCGTCCATGAGTTTAATAAGCCCATTAGCTGCAAACTCACCGATAAGTAGTTCGGCTTCGTTAAAAGTCTTTTTTATCAGTTCAAATTCCTCTTCTGTAAAATCGGAGAGCACATATTCAGCCATTTCACCTTTTGAAAAGTTGTTTCCAATTCCAATTCGGATTCTTGGAAAATTGCTTGACGCAAGGTGATAAATAATAGAACTAATGCCGTTATGCCCCCCATCTCCGCCGGAAGTTCTAACTCTGATCCGGGCAGTTTCCAAATTGATATCATCATAAACAACTAACATATCTTTGGGTGATAAATTATTATCCCGCAGAATTTGTAAAGCAGCTAAGCCGCTATTGTTAACAAAAGTAGTGGGTTTTACCAGAAGCACAATGTTTCCGTTAAAATTTGCTTCGGTAAAAAAATAATCCCCTTTACCGGGCGAAAAAGTTAAAGATTTTTTTTCGGCAATATAATCTAAAAGCATAAAACCGGCATTATGACGCGTAAACGCATAACGCCGGTCGGGGTTTCCAATGCCTATAATTATTCGCACAAAAAGAAGATTCTCTTATTCTTCTTCTTCCGATTTACCTTTTCCTATAACAACAGGCTGGGCAGTTTCATCATCCTCTTCGCCTTCATCTGCTGTTTTTTCTCCCTTAGGAGCAACTACAGATACAATAACTGCATCCTCAGGGCTTAGTATTGTAATATTCTCAAAACTAAGGGAGCCGGCATGAATGGCATCTCCGATATTTAAATTTGTAATGTCTACATCAAGGTAGCGAGGCATGTCTTTTGGGAAGCATTCAATTTCAACTTTGTAAAGCAGATGTTGTAACATTCCGCCGTCTTTTACGCCCACTGCAGCTCCACGGATCTGTACAGGAACTTGAAGTTGAATTTTTTCACCCACAGTAAGTGCGTATAAATCGAAATGAACAACTCTATCCGTAAGAGGATCGAATTGAATATCCTTCATTACACAATCATGAACTCCTGCGCCCTCAAGCTCTAACGAAATTAGATGAGCTTGGGATGTGAATACTAACGGTTTTAGTGCCTTCTCGGTAACATCAACGGAAATTGGTTTATCGTGTCTTCCATAAAATACACCGGGTACGCGTCCATTTTTTCTTAATTCGGTCAGGTCGCCCTTTGTGCCAATTTTTCTCTCGTTTGCTTTTAATACTACTTTTTCCATTTTATCTCCAGTAACTAATATTATCCTTTATCAATATCAAATAATGAGCTAATTGACTCATTATTGAATGTCCGGCGAATTGCTTCGGCAAATAAATCTGACGCCGAGGCAACAACTATTTTGTCAGTTTTTCCCTCAGGTCTAAAATCTATTGAATCCATAACATACAGCTTTGTAAGCTGTGAACTTTGCACCCGCTCTATGGCTGTACCAGAGAGCAATGGATGCGTAATTGCTCCATATATATTTTTAGCCCCATTTAATTTCAAAGCTTCTATTGCCGCAACAAAAGTGCCCCCAGTATCTATCAAATCATCAACAATTAAAACATCTCTATCTTCAACCGACCCGATGATGTTTACAACTTCGGCAATATTTTGTTTCGGACGTCTTTTATCTATAACCACCAAACCTGCGTTTAGCTTTTTTGCGTAAGACCGAGCTATTTTTATTCCGCCAACATCAGGCGATACAACCACTAAATTTTCGCTGATGTTTGCAAATAGCGACACAAAAATTGAAGAGGCATATAAATGATCGAATGGAATGTCGAAAAAGCCCTGTATCTGGGCAGCGTGTAAATCCATTGTAATTACTCTGTCGGCGCCGGAAACAGTAAGCAAGTTTGCCATAAGCTTAGCCGTAATTGATACTCTAGGCTGATCTTTTCTATCCTGCCGCGCATAACCAAAATAGGGAATTACAGCAGTAATACTTTTTGCCGAAGCACGTTTTGCTGCATCAATCATTATCAGCAGTTCCATCAAATTATCGCCGGGAGGATTTGTAGGTTGAATTATAAAAACTTCCGAGCCGCGGATGTTTTCGCCATATTTAACCCAAATTTCGCCATCGCTAAATCTTTTTAATTCTAATGCGCCGAGCGGTCTATCAAGTTTACGGGCTATTTTCTCAGCCAGGGGTCGGTTGGAACCACCAGAAAATATTTTAAAATCGGTAATTGCCATTTAAGATTGTAAAATTTTCGTCAACACATTATAAAAAAAGAGACGAAATATAAATAAATCCCTCTGGTAAGTCAATAAAAGTAACATCTACAAATTACCCTATTAATCTTTCTTTTTTCTAAACAGAAAGAAAATTACAATTAATAACACAGCCCCGGAAAGAAAAAATATCCAGTAAGGTGTTTCTTTTAATTTAAACGGGCGAAATGTAAACGATATGGTTTTTCCGCTTCCTATCTCAGAAAGGGAATAATTCCACGTTAAAGTTTGTTTTTTTTCTTTATGAGCGTTGTGTGTAATAATTTCGCCGGAGACGGTATAAATATACTTTACGAAATATTTCGACCCGTCAATTCCGAATCCGGTTGCAATAGGAGGAATAAACTGGGAGAAAATTTTTTGCCCTTCGGCACCATCTTTTAATGAAAAATCAGCATCACTAAACGCCATGGTTTCATTTAATGAATCAATATGTACAAAAGACAAATCTATTGCAGCGTGAATAGTGCTGTCGGTGGAATCAGAAAAAATCTTTATATTTTCAATTGTACTGTGCGGGGAAGAAAATTCATTTCGGATAGAGTCTGCATCAAACAACCCTAAACGGGCTAAAAACGGTGCGCCGGTGCTATCTGGCAGCGGCATCCAATATTCAACACTCATTTTACCCGAACCATCAGGATACAAATAGATATGCTGGTTGTAATTTAAACATCCGCTGATTACAACAGCAAAAAAGGAAATAAGCAGTAGCTTTTTCACAAATTTATTTCCATCGGGGTTTAGTGACAAAATTTTGTAAATGAAACGTGTTAAATATACACGAACCAAAGTTATAGAAAAAAAACAATTTTTTCATTATTATTGTTACCTAAATTTTTAAGGACAGTAAATGCCGACCTATGAATATAAATGTTTGAGTTGTAATGATAGATTTGAATTGTTTCAGTCGATGACAGCAGAACCGATAAAAAAATGTCCCAAATGTTCAGGCGAAGTAAAAAGATTGATTGGTGCCGGAGCAGGCCCGATATTTAAAGGCACCGGGTTTTATCAAACCGATTATAAAAATTCTTCCACCAAAAATAGCACTGCCGAAAAAAAAGAAAAATCAGAAAGTACTAAGCCTCCGGTTTCTGAAAAACCGACCGATAAAAAAGCTGGGTAGCGTAATTTTTAGATAATAGAAGATTGCTGTTTTTAGAAATCCGCTCCGAGTGATATATAAAATTTCGGCTGTGAAAAATGATGCAGATTATAAGCCCAAGCTACATCAAACCTTACCAAAAAATAAAGAAGGTACACTCGTGCGCCGAAGCCCGTACCCATCAACAAGTCTTTAGTTACAATTTTTCCGTTTTCGTTTTTGTTGAACAGTTGAAGCTGCTCATTTTTAGTCCACGCGCTTCCCATATCAATAAAGGCAGTGCCGAGAATATTACTAAATAAAATAGGTAACGCACCTGTAACAAGATAGCGGATAAGCGGAAAACGGAGTTCCATATTCATCAAGCCGTAACGGGTTCCTATTTGCTGTGCGTAATCAAAACCTCTAAGCGGAAGTCCGGGAGTTAAAAATGCAAAATCAGCAGCCGACTCTAATGGGATGTTTGTATTAGCAAAATTTCTATTTATCCAGTTTTCAATTCCGCCGATAAAAAACCGCTGTGGTGTAAGTCCGCCCGAGTAAGCACCGGATAATCTAAAAGCAAAAGAATAATCGCCCCAGAAAAGAAAATAATTTCTGTAATCTCCGAGGAACGAATAAAATGTATTTTTTTTACCAAGTATACCGGGGTTGCCCATAAAATCAAAACGGTAACGGGAGCCATCAGCAGGAGAGGTATAACCCCACAAAACATTATCATGCACAAAACTTAATGTTGGTATTAAGTAGTTAACTTTGTCGGTTGGTTCACTGGGCGAATCTAGATTTTCCTGAGAAACATTTAACCAACTTAAGCCTGCATCAAATCTATTAAATTTACTTAGGGGGTAGCTTGCCGATATGATAGCGCCGTAATTTCTGTAACGGAACAAATTAGAGCGGTTGCCTCTTGAAAGAAATATAAATCTGGCTGTGTGAAAACCTTCAACGCCAAAATTTATCCGTCCCGGCAGGTACTGATATGCCAAACCGTAATCACTGTTTTTTAAATCCACTTGCAGGCTGGTTACGCCAATAAGTTTATGATTGCCGAGAATATCGCTAAATGAAATAACTGTTGTTCCGAGCAGTCCGTAAAGGGAACTGTAACCGGCATTGGCGTAAATCAAATCGGGCGAAAAAGTAATTTTGTAGCGGTTAACTTTAAAGTTACCGTTTTCGTCTAAATTGTCAGTTGGAGTAAACAGACTATCTTTTACATTTATTGTATCGCCGCCAATTTTAGAGTTATCACCAAAAACATAATTATGAAAATCAACTTTTATTGAATCACCGGGGGCGGCGGATGAATCTACAAAGCTGCCTGTATAAAACTGAACATCGTTTGATTTTGTTGAATCTTTTTGTGTTTCGCTAATTTCTTTTTCTTCAAATAGCCCGCCCTTGCGGCTTCCTTTATTTTTCAAATTTTGTATATAAATAGTAGGCTCAAGCTGCGAAATTCCGGGCGAAAGCTCAAAAGGATTTGTTAACAAAAAGATATTGAATGCCGATTGGTACAAACTTGAAAAAACTAATTTTTTACCGTCAGCCGAAACAGAAATTTGATACAAACCATTAAGCGAATTAGTAACCGGTATAGCCGGGAACTCGGTTAAAGTTTTAACAGTGTCCTTATCTGAAATTAAAACTTTTCTTTTATAAATATTATTTATTCCGTTAGCATCTGAGATGTACAAAATTTCTTCCCCGGCAGCATCAACTACTGGCGAGGTTTCATCGCTTAACGGAAGATCTGTAATTCTATCAATTTTTTTTGAGCTTATATCTATAGAATACAAATCGAGCTGATGATAATCGTGGTTATAAAACTTAAAGCTATCAGGCATAACCTTTGTTGTTAGTTCGTCTGTTCTGTCCGATGAGAAGTACAATTTTTTACCATCGGGTGCCCACGCAGGTGAAGCATCGGTGAATAGGTCACTCGTTAAATTTGTAAGATTTTTTTCATCTAAATTAAAAAGATATATATCGGATTGTCTCGGCGTCTGTCCTATAAAAGCGATATTTTTTCCATCGGGCGACCACATTACGCTCTCAATTGCATCTAACTGAACCGGTAACACTTCGTAATCTTCAGTATCAACATCAATTAAATAGATTACATCGTACCCGCCGCTTTTTGCCGATAGGGCAATACGAGTTCCATCCGGCGACCAGCTTAAACCAGGTGTAAGAATATTAAGCTCTTCAAAGTTGTTTGTACGATTGCCTTTCACAAGTTTTTTTATAATTTTGCCATCGGTTGCGTTCATTATATAAACATCAAAATAATAATCGCGGTTTGATATAAACGCAATTTTATCACCCTGCGGTGAAATAGCCGGACTTGTGTTATAAAAGCCGCCGTCTTCACGGTGGTCGGTTAGTCTTTTTGCAAATTCATCAGGGTCATTTCTTTTTGCTATATCAGGCCAGAAGGTTTTTTTAATATCCTTTTTCCATCTTTCATTTAATTCTTTTAAATCAATTCCAATAGCCGCTTTGAAGCCCTCATCCACGTTGCCGGTGCTTTTTATTTTATTGATAAGTTCGCCGATTTTTTCTTTACCATATTTTTTTTCGATATAATAAAAAACAGCCTCTCCGCCCCGGTAAGCAAAATAGCCGCCAAGTTGCTGGATGT
>JAIOIM010000276.1 GCA_019912505.1 Ignavibacteriaceae bacterium | reverse complement strand
ATACAAACTGACTCTAAAAAAAGAATATTTTAAGGATACGAACATCGTAGTATCGGTCGATCTAAATTCAGTTCCTTCAAAATTTTTAGATTACACTACAAACCCTAATATGCTCGGCACACTTCAGATTAGTACCGACCCGCTTGGAGTAAGCATAATAATAAACGATTCGTTAACTAACTTGAGAACTCCAACGAAAATAAATAAATTGCTTCCCGGACTTTATAACATCCGCCTAAAACTAACCGGCTATTGGGATGGATTCCAACAAATTGCAATAACGAGCCAAAGAGACAGTTACATCAATTATAGAATGAAAGACACTTCTCTATGGGTGCCCTTTACAACTGCAAACTCCGGCATACCAACCAATGAACTTACCTCGCTGGCAGTTGATAACAATGGAATAAAATGGATGGGAACGTGGGGGCTCGGTTTAATAAGTTTTGATGAAAAAGAATGGAAGTTGTTCGACATTTCCAATTCATCAATCTGTAGTAATTATATAAATAAAATTGTATTAGCACCCGATAACAGTTTGTGGATTGGAACCGATATGGGCATGAGTATTTTTAACGGAACATCATGGACTACCTACAATACCTCAAATTCACCTTTGCCTAACAATGAAGTTCTTTCATTTGGTTTCGATAACTTTGGACGATCTTATATCGGAACAGGCAGCGGTTTAGCAATCATAGAAAATAATGTTTGGACTATTTATAATTCTTCAAACTCACCCCTCCGTGCCTCAAAAATTACAAGCATTGGTATAAGCACGGCAAATAATGAGGTATGGTTAGCTTCTTACACCGGAGGTGTAGCACGCATTTTCAATAAAAAAACCTGGACTGCTTGGACTTCTAATCCCAATGTAGTTATATATCAAAACACAGTTTCTAAATATCTTTTAACCAATTATGTTCAAGCAGTAGCTGTTAACCAATCAGGTGATGTTTGGGTTTCGATGAATACTTCGGCGGGATTTATTTATGTTGTTCCAAAAATTGGAGGTAACGGGAACCCCAAAAATACACTTGGAGATGTTCAAGCCGGGGGGGCGGGAATATTTGTGCGCAGCAGTGAAAAATGGTCTTTAAT
>JAIOIM010000275.1 GCA_019912505.1 Ignavibacteriaceae bacterium | reverse complement strand
ATATAAGACCAAGGAGAAATTTAATGACCGGTTTTGAAAACACCGACGAATTAGAAAAGATAAGTTACTACTCTAAAGAGGAGTCAGAAAATAAAAAATATACGTTGGGCGCAACCTACATGGGTAAAGCTGAAGATGACGACGACCTTTATGATGACGATGATGATTTTGACGATGACGAATTAGAAGAAGATGATGTTGAAGAGGAAGAAGAAGCTTCCGAAGTTGAGGAGGAGTTTTATGAAGAGGATTTCGACTTTGACGAAGATACCGACGATGATGATGACGACGAGGTACCCTTTAACTAAATTATATCTCTAAATATTTTTCTTTTAATAGATAATTTTTTACATAGTCGGTTACTCCATCTTCCAGCGAAAAAAGCTTATTTGGATAGCCGACTTTTTTTATTTTTTCCAAATTAGCCTCTGTAAAATATTGATATTTTTCCGCAAGGTGTTGGGGTAAACCGATATATTCAATATTAACATCTTTATCCATTGCTTTAAAAATAGCAGTTACAAGATCATTCCACGTTCTTGCTTTTCCTGCTCCAACATTATATAATCCGTTTTTCTCCGGGTTGTCTAAAAAGAAAAGCGTCATATCCACGGCATCTTTTACATAAACAAAATCCCTTTTTTGTTCGCCGTCTTTATAATCTTGACGAAGCGATTTGAACAATTTTACTTTGCCGGTTTCCAATATTTGCCCAAACGCTTTATGAACCACACTTCTCATGTCTCCTTTATGAGTCTCATTCGGTCCGTAAACATTAAAATATTTTATCCCAACCATCTTCTCTAAAAGCCCTTTTTTCTTTGCCCAAATATCGAACAATGATTTAGAGTATCCGTACATATTTAAGGGACGAAGCTGCGATAATTTTTCTTCGTCATCTTCAAAACCGTTTAAGCCGTCACCGTAGGTTGCCGCCGAAGAAGCGTAAATAAATCTAACGTCATTATCGTAAGAATACCGGGCTAATGCTTTTGTGTATTCGTAATTGTTTGTTAATAGATGATCGGCATCTTTTTCTGTTGTTGATGAATTTGCCCCCATATGTATAATGGCATCAACAGAAAAATTTATTTCCTCGGTTTGAATCATGTGCAAAAAATCATATTTGTTTATAAAATCTGCAAATCGTAAACCGACAAGATTTTTCCATTTTTCATCATTTCCCAGCTCGTCTACAACTACAATATTTTCTTTGCCGAGTGTGTTTAACCGCCAAACAATTGCGCTGCCTATAAAACCGCTGCCGCCAGTTACTATTATCATTGCATTCCTTATCTAACTAAATATTCTATATTTATAATGGGTGCTAATTTACTTATATTTGAGCCTCTTTTCAAAAAAAGACTAAGACAACAAAAGATATTAAGGAGTTAAAGGATTATATGTTATATACAGTTGAACAGCTAAGAGAAATATTAAAAGACCGTATACTTGTATTAGACGGCGCAATGGGTACAATGATTCAGCGGCATAAACTTTCAGAAGAAGATTTCCGCGGCGATAAATTTAAAGATCACCCCTTTGATTTAAAAGGCAACAACGATATACTTTCTATTACACGTCCGGAAATTATAAAAAATATTCATCGCGAGTATCTTCAAGCAGGCTCGGACATAATTGAGACTAACACATTCAGTGCAAATTTTTTCTCTCAATCCGATTATCAGCTTGAAAAATATGTTTACGAAATTAATTTTGAATCGGCAAAAATTGCACGCCAGTCGGCGGATGAATTTACCGCAAAAACTCCGGAGAAACCAAGATTAGTAGCAGGCGCACTCGGACCGACAAACAAAACGGCATCTTTATCTCCCGATGTAAACGATCCTGGTTATCGTGCTGTGTCATTTGACGCCCTTGCTTCGGCTTATTATGAAGCAGCGAAAGGTCTGGTTGACGGAGGCGCAGACATACTTCTTATCGAAACAATTTTTGATACACTAAATTCCAAAGCAGCAATTTATGCGGTTCACCAATTGCTTGAAGAGCGTAACTCGCAAATGCCTGTGATGATTTCAGGAACAATTGTCGATCAAAGCGGCAGAACATTATCGGGGCAAACTACCGAAGCATTTTGGATTTCTGTTTCGCACACAAAAAATTTGTTGAGCGTTGGTTTGAACTGCGCTCTCGGCGCAAAACAAATGCGCCCGTTTTTAGAAGATCTATCAAAGATAGCCGAATGTTTTATAAGCGTGTACCCGAATGCTGGTCTGCCAAACGAAATGGCAGAGTATGATGAAACTGCAGAGCAGATGGCGTCAGTGCTTAAAGATTATGCCGAAAGCGGTTTTATAAACATTGTCGGCGGCTGCTGCGGAACAACGCCGGTTCATATAAAAGCGATAAGCGACATGGTTGCAAATTTTGAACCGAGGAAAATAACTCAGCACGAGCCGTACCTTCGTTTAAGCGGCTTGGAGCCTCTTATAGTTCGCCCGGAATCTAACTTTATAAATATTGGCGAAAGAACAAATGTTACTGGTTCTAAAAAATTTGCAAACCTTATTTTAAATAATAAATATGATGATGCGCTTGCCGTTGCCCGTAATCAGGTAGAAGGCGGCGCGCAAGTTCTTGATGTAAATATGGACGAAGGGCTTCTTGATTCGGAAGAAGCAATGGTTAAGTTTTTAAACCTTATAGAAGCCGAACCCGACATTGCCAAACTCCCGATAATGATTGATTCATCAAAATGGAGTGTAATTGAAGCGGGTTTAAAATGCCTCCAGGGAAAAAGTATTGTTAACTCGATAAGCCTTAAAGAGGGAGAAGATGTTTTTATAGAACAAGCCAAAAAAGTTTTAAACTACGGCGCCGCTGTCATCATTATGGCTTTTGATGAAAAAGGGCAAGCGGACAATTTTGAAAGAAGAAAAGAAATTTGCAGCAGAGCGTATAAAATATTAACAGAAAAAATCGGGTTTCTCCCGCAGGATATTATTTTTGATCCTAATATTTTAACGATTGCAACCGGAATTGAAGAACATAATAATTACGCTGTTGAATATCTTGAAACCGTAAGATGGATAAAACAAAATCTTCCGTTAACAAAAGTTAGCGGTGGGGTCAGCAATCTTTCATTTTCATTCCGCGGCAACAACCTTGTGCGCGAAGCAATGCACTCGGCATTTCTTTACCACGCCGTAAAAGCCGGTATGGATATGGGCATTGTAAACGCGGGTCAGCTTGAAGTTTACGAAGAAATTCCCAAAGACTTGCTGGAACTGATTGAAGATGTTATTTTAAATCGCCGAAAAGACTCAACCGAACGACTTGTTGATTATGCGGAAAGCGTAAAACAGAAAGATAAAGCAGATGTAAAAAAAGATGAGTGGCGCGAGGCTCCGGTAAAAGAAAGATTAAAGCACGCCCTGGTAAAAGGCATTGTTGATTATATTGACGAAGATACCGAAGAAGCAAGAAAGCTGTTCGAGCGCCCCCTCGAAGTAATTGAGGGACCTCTTATGGACGGGATGAATGTTGTTGGCGATTTATTCGGCGCCGGCAAAATGTTTCTTCCGCAGGTTGTAAAAAGCGCGCGTGTTATGAAAAAAGCAGTGGCGTATTTGTTTCCGTTTATTGAGGCAGAAAAACTTGCGGCGGAAGATACACGAGAAGCGGGAAAAATTTTACTTGCCACAGTTAAAGGCGATGTACATGATATCGGGAAAAATATTGTGGGTGTTGTACTCGGTTGTAACAATTACAAAGTTATCGACCTTGGAGTGATGATTTCCGCCGATAAAATTTTGCAAACGGCTGTTGATGAAAATGTTGATATCGTAGGTGTAAGCGGACTAATAACGCCATCATTAGATGAGATGGTGCACGTTGCAAAAGAGATGGAACGCTGCGGCATGAAACTTCCGCTTTTAATCGGCGGCGCAACAACATCGCGTGTACATACGGCAGTTAAAATTGCGCTTAATTACAGCGGTGCAGTAGTTCATGTGTTGGATGCTTCGCGCAGCGTACAGGTAGTTAGTAATTTATTGAGTGATGATGTTTCTCATCGCACAAAATTTATTGATGATATAAAAGCCGAGTATGATTATACCCGCGAGGAATACAAAAAAAGAAAAGAAGCAAAAAATTATTTAACTATTAGCGCGGCAAGAGAAAATAACTTTAAAGTAGACTGGAAAAATTATAAACCAACCTTGCCGCATAAACCGGGAGTAACAGCACTGCAGCAATACCCGCTTGAGATATTACGCGAATCCATCGACTGGACCCCGTTCTTTCAAACATGGGAATTAAAAGGAAAATATCCTGCAATATTTGAAGATGCAAAGTATGGTACCGAGGCGCGCGGGCTATTTGACGATGCAAATAAAATGCTTGATAAAATAGTAAATGAAAAATCATTAACCGCTAATGGTGTTGTCGGCATTTTTCCAGCCAACTCCGTTTCTTATGATGACATTGAAATTTACACAGACGAAAGCCGGAAAGGTGTAAAACAAATCCTTCATACTTTAAGATCGCAGTCGCAAAAATCAGGGGAAATACCTAACCTTGCTCTTGCCGATTTCATTGCCCCAAAAGAAACCGGCGTTAACGATTATATTGGCGCGTTTGCGGTAACAACGGGTATCGGAATTGAAAAATTAATTGAGCAGTATGAAAAAGAACATGATGATTACAGCATCATAATGGTTAAATCACTTGCCGATCGTCTTGCAGAAGCATTTGCAGAACATCTCCACGAAAAGGTAAGAAAAGAACTGTGGGGGTATGCAGCGGATGAAAAATTAAACAATGAAGAAATTATAAAAGAAAAATATACGGGAATAAGACCGGCACCCGGTTACCCTGCGCAGCCCGACCACACCGAAAAGCGCACAATTTTTGAGCTGCTCAATGTTGAAAAAAATACCGACATAACCTTAACCGAAAGCCTTGCGATGTACCCCGCCGCCGCTGTCAGTGGGTTGTACTTTGCTAATCCCGAGTCGAGGTATTTTAATGTTGGCAAGATTGGAAAAGACCAGGTAATGGATTACAGAAAACGGAAAGGATACAGCCTTGAGGAAACTGAAAGATGGCTTATGCCTCTATTAAATTATGAACCCGGGGAATAGAAATTTAATAGCAAAGATTATTATCGAAAAAAAATCAAGAATATAAAAGATGGGACGAATAGTCGTCCCATCTTTTTTAATAACCTACTGTCCGTTCAATATTAAAGGCAAACCGTCTTTACCCGAACCAATAACTACAATTTTTGCGTTGTTGGAACTTGCAAGTTTTTCAGTTGCTTCAATGCCCTTCCATTTAAGAAGTTGTTCGCTTATTCCTTTTGAAACAATGTCCTGGAAGTCGGCAATACCCTGTGCTTCAATTCGCTTTCTATCGGCTTCCTGTTTTTCGCGGGTTAAAACAAATTCCATTCTCTGGCTTTCCTGTTCGGCTTTTAATTTTTCTTCAATAGAAGCAGTTAAGCCGGGAGGCAAAACTATTTGTCTCAACGGAGTGGATAAAATTACAACCTCAGACATTTCTCTTATTAGCGATAGGTTCTCTCTTATTTCAGCTTCAAGTTTTTCTCTATCAGCTGTATATAATGATTTAGCTTCAAACCTTGTAGTTACACCTCTAACTACCGAACGGAAGTTGGGTAGAACTAATTTTTGCTGATACTCCTCAAAATCACCGACAGTCTTATAAATTTCATTAACCTTATCCATACTTAGTTTGAAGATGAGACTTATCTCAAGCTCTACACTCAAACCTTCTTTAGATGGAACCGTCATTGATTCTCTAAGCTCCTGTTTTCTTGTATCAAATTTGATAACATTCGCCAATGGATTAACAATATTAACACCGGGTTTAAGAGTGTTATCACTTACGTAACCTAAAAAATCAATTACACCGGCATGCCCGGCAGGTATAACCGTCCACACCTGCAATAAAGCAATTACAATGGCAACACTCATTCCAGCCAAAGCAAAAGTAGATTCAGACTTGCTGAATCTTTTTTTTGCGTTCAAATAAACCACAAAAGCTATAATTGCGGCTACAATTGCGATTATAAATAACATTTTAACACCTGAACCTTTCATAATTAAAAATTTGCATTTATAATATACCACACATATTAAC
>JAIOIM010000274.1 GCA_019912505.1 Ignavibacteriaceae bacterium | reverse complement strand
ATTAGAAAATGTTATTCATGGATTTTTAAATAGAGAATACAATGTTTTACTCTCAACAAAAATTATAGAATCTGGTATCGATATTCCAAGTGTTAATACAATAATTGTTAACCGTGCTGATCGGTTCGGTCTGGCGGAACTTCATCAACTTAGAGGAAGAGTGGGGCGTTCCAACAAACAAGCTTTTGCATATTTTATTGTTCCTTCACTGAGCGGTATAAATAAAAAGGCATTGCGCCGACTGCAGGCAATTGAGGAGTTTACGGATATCGGCGCCGGCTTCAATCTTTCAATGCGCGATCTCGAAATACGTGGCGCGGGTAATTTACTTGGTGCCGAGCAATCTGGTTTTATAAATGATGTCGGTTTCGATTTGTATGTTAAGATGATAAACGAAGCCGTTGAAGATTTGAAGTACAATGAATTTAAAGAGGTGTTTAAGAGTCTGCCAAAACCTGAAGACCGAACTAACCCCACTATCGATACATATTTCGATATCGGCATTCCGGCTACATTTATGCCGGAACAAATGGACAGGTTAAACTTTTACACTGCGCTATATTCTATAAAAACACTTGTTGAGCTTGATGAACTTGAAGAAGAAATGTGCGACCGATACGGCACAATGCCGCAGCTTGTAAAGCGATTGATGCTGACGTCCGCATTAAAATATTACTCGTCTTTTGCGCTGTTTGAAAGAATAATATTTCAGCGTAAAAATATTTTTGTAATACTGCCGCGCGGGCAGAAAGAAGATTACTACCAAACCAGGTTTGTAGAGCTTATGCGTTTTATTTTGGATGAATATAAAGAGAAGATAAAATTCAGCCAGCAAAAAGATGTTTTGAAACTTGTAATTACAAATGTTTTCGAGTCGCCCGAAAAAGAATTAAACTTTATGTTAAAGTTCAGTAAACAGGTAATAAAACTTTTCGGGATAGAATTAGAAGAATTAAAAAGCGCGGCAGTAGTATAATTTTTTTTTTTGACATCTTCTTTTGAAAACCTATATTTGCATAAAATTATTCGCAGCTATAAACGATATGGAAAAAGTAGTAAAAAAAATAAAATTACACGAGCAAAAAAGTGATTTTGATTACTGGCAAACTGTGCCGATGATTAAAAGACTTGAAGCCCTTGAACAAATTAGAAAAGAATATATACGTTGGCATTATGGTACTGAACCAGGATTTCAAAGAGTTTTTAATTTAGTTAGAAAAATAAAAAGCTAAATACCTCTCGGATATAGTTATCCAACTAGGGTTTCCTCCAAATAGAATTGACGTATTAACCGGAGTAAGCGGTATTGAGTTTGACGATTGTTATGATAAACGAATTGCTCTGTCTTTAGAAACAATAGAAATTAATTTTTTAGATTTAGATAGTCTGAAAAAAAACAAAATAGCCTCCGGAAGAAATCAGGACCTCGCTGATTTAGATAGTCTCAATTAAAAAAATTACTTTTTCAAACCAAGTCTTTCAAGTCTGGAACGAAAATGTCTTTCCGAAATACCGAGCATCCTTGCCGAGGCGCTTTGGTTGCCTTTGTTCTGCTTCAATGCTTCGTTTAACATTTCTATTTCGAATGATTTCATTTTTTCTATGTAGCTGTTGTCGAGGTTAAGCGGGTCGAGAATAGATTTTTCTGAAACGCTTCCTATGTTTGAAGGCAGATCTTTTGTTGTTAAATACTCGCTCCGGCAAAGAACTATCCCCCGCTCAATTATATTTTCAAGTTCCCTAATATTCCCAGGGAAATCGTATTTAATAATTTTATCAAGCGCTTCTTTTGTAATTCCTTTTACTTCCTTTTTGTTGGCTTCGCCATATTTTATTATGAAGTGGTCAACGAGTAATGGAATATCTATTTTCCTTTTGCGTATCGGGGCAATCCAGATAGGCACTACATTCAGCCTGTAGTATAAATCTTCCCTGTATAAATTTTGCGCTATCATCTCTTCGAGATTGCGATGTGTTGCGCCTATTATCCGCACATCAATGCTGATGGTATTTTGACTGCCGACCCTTTCAATTTCGCCAAACTGAATAACGCGCAAAAGTTTTACTTGCAGCGGAAGCGGTATCTCCCCTACTTCATCAATAAAAAGAGTGCCGCTGTTTGCCATTTCAAACTTACCTATCCGCTGATTAATAGCCCCTGTAAACGAGCCTTTTTCATGTCCGAACAACTCGCTTTCCAAAAGACTTTCCGATAGCGCAGCGATGTTTACGGTGATAAACGGCTTATCTTTTCTGCTGCTGGAATAATGAATAGCCCTTGCAACTAATTCTTTTCCCGTGCCGCTCTCGCCGCGAACAAGCACGTTTGCTTTACTGTTTGCAACACGCGCTGCGGTGTTAAGCGCTTCTTCCATCTCTTTGCTTTGATAGATGATGGAATCGAATTTGAAACGCTCCATCAACTGTTCTTTTAATAATTTATTTTCGGAGACTAACGCTCTTTTTTCTTTTATTCTTTCAAGCAACGATTCAAGGTCGTCTAAATCTATCGGCTTTGTCAAATAATCATACGCTCCGGTTTTCATTATATCCACAGCGTCCTGAACGCTTCCATAAGCAGTTATTACAACCACATCAATATCAGGATTAATTTCTTTAACTTTCTTTAATACCTCAAGACCGCTCAAGCCCGGCATTCTAAAATCCGTAAGAACAACATCAATAGTATTCTCGGTAATAATCTTTAAGCCGTCTGCCCCGTTAAAGGCTGTATAAACATTATAGTTTCGGCGTTTTAAAAAACCTTTTATCGATTCCACCTGTGATTCTTCATCATCAATAATTAATACTGAAATATCTTTCATTTTTTATACTCTTTGGTTTTTATACTTTTGTTTCTTTAGGCAGTTGAATTGAAAAAACAGTTTTGCCCGGAACGCTGCTCATAAAAATTATACCGCCGTGCTCATCAATTATTTTTTGAACTAACGGCAGCCCGATTCCTGTGCCTTTTGCTTTTGTTGTAAAATAAAGATTAAATATTTTTTGCTGTATCGCTTCCGAAATTCCGGTTCCGCCGTCTTCAATATTAATTTCAATAAATCCCTCTTTACCCTCGGCAGCGCGCGCGGTAATTTTTATGTGCCCATTATTTTCAAGCGCTTCAACAGAATTTTGGATTAGATTTATTAAACATTGAAGAACCTGGTTTTTATCCCACACAACTTCTTCATAGAATGAATTGCTGATTTCGAGATTAATGTTGTTGTCGCTTAAATGGGCGGCGTACTGTTTTTTTATTTGATCAAATAACTCGCTTATATAAAAACGGGATGTATTTTTAGCCGCCGGTTTTGAAAAGCGCAAAAATCCGGTTACTGTTTCGTTTATTCTTTTTATTTCTTTTTGAACAATTTTTGCGAGTGAATGATATTCCTCCGCATCATCAACAGGTTTAAAGTCCTTATCAAGCTGCTGAATTATCGTACCAATTGCGTTAAGCGGGTTTCTTATCTCGTGTGCTACGCCCGAAGCAAGTTCGCCCATAGCACTTAATCGTTCCCTACGTTTTAATTGTTCTTCAAGGTTTTGCATGGCGGTTAAATCTTTTATTGCAAGTATATGATGAAGAATATTTTCTTCGTCTTTATAATTACTCGTGGAAATAAGAAGATGTTTAGTGTTGTTATCAATCCGGCAGACTATTCTTTCCATTGTCGAATCCGATTCTAGTGCCTTACAATTATTGTCATCAAAAAGAAGCTTTATCCCCTCTCCTTTTACATCAGCAATACTT
The DNA here is from genome assembly GCA_019912505.1 of Ignavibacteriaceae bacterium. Lineage (GTDB taxonomy): Bacteria > Bacteroidota > Ignavibacteria > Ignavibacteriales > Ignavibacteriaceae > CG2-30-36-16. The sequence continues at coordinate 1,306 of JAIOIM010000274.1, read as the reverse complement.
TTTTTAAATAGTTTTGATGCTGCATCGTTAAAAATATGGATGCCGTTTTTATCATCGTAAACAATAATGGCATCACTCACTGTTTGAATAATGCCGGACGAAAAAGTTTCAACCGCTGTGTATTGTTTTTTTAGTAAGGAATAATTTTGCCTTACAAACATCAGCGAAAAAATTACAAACCCAGCAAACAGTAAAATTATTGCGTTTATAATTCCCCTTTGTAATGCGGCGCCGGTAATGTTGTTTAACGGTTCCAGCGACAAACCAATACGCAAAAGCCCTTCATCATTGCCGTTGTAAAAAAATGTGTGCATTGCCTCTAAAACATCAACCCCATTTATTTTTGTTATTCTGGTTACAATAGAATCTTGTTTCCCGTTTTCAACCGGCGGACCGTTGTATTCCGAAATTATTAAAGAATCGGGCGATGAAACTATAATACCTTTTTTATCTTCAACCGCAAAAAATACAACTCCCGGTTTTTCTGTTATGTTTTTTATGAGTGTTGAAAAGTTATTTTCTTTATTTAATGAGCGGAGTCTTGCGGCGTCCAAATTAATAACTATTGCACTGTTGTTTTTTGCAGATAGCGCCGCGGCGTAAATTGTCCGGGTAGCAAAACGGTTGCTTTTAAGCCCTATTACTACAGTATCTTTTTCGCCTCTTAATATTGGCTCTATATCGCGCTCAATCTGCCGCATCTGCCCATACATATGCCCCATGCCCTGTTGCGATGTGAATATTTTTTGTCCTGTTTTATTAAAGACTAAAATTCTGTGAAGTCCTTTTTCCTCGGCAATTTTATTTAGCAACTCATCGGTTAGTTTGTTGTTGTCGTAGAGGTATTTAATAAAAGCGGCATTGTCTAAAACGCGCTGCTGCAGTTCTTCCTCAACCGACTCGCTTGCCGAGATAACATTACGGGATGACTCAAGTGTAACTTCAAGAAGCGAGTGAGCCTGTTCTTTCATTAGCAAGAACAACTCTTCCCTGCTTTGTTTGTACTCAATATACCCGGACACAATAACCATCAAAGCAAGCACCGCAAAAACAGCAACAAGTATGGATGGCTTTATAATATATTTCTTAAAGTTTTTTAACATTAAAATTAATGGATGTTTTTACTGTAAAGAAAAACCCGTACCAAATAAAAATACACTTTATTTTCCTTTTTTACAGTAGGGCGAGGTATGTTTTCGACATTTTGGTTGACGCTTCGACCCACTAAGCTGTTATATGGTTAGAGCGGTCATATTGCAGCGAGAAAAAGTATCGAGACGCCGGAAGTGAAGAAGATTGAGATTAT
>JAIOIM010000273.1 GCA_019912505.1 Ignavibacteriaceae bacterium | reverse complement strand
AAATAAATTGATATCTAAATTCAATTTTGCTGCTGCAAACTTTTTTACCGAATACAAATCTGAGTCGGAAAGAAGTATTGATATTTCTTTTCCAAAATCATTTGAAATTTTGTAGGCTAAATTTGAAAGAGAGATAAGGCTTTCGATAAAGCCTGTATTGTGAAGACAATTATTTGTCTGCTGTAAAATTATTTTTTTTAATCGATCTTTATTTTGCCTACAAAAAGTAGAATCCAATCCATCTGCTGCGATAGAGATGCCTGCAGCAAAAGATGATTTTAAAACATCAAAAATAAATTTTGTAGTTGAAGAATTTGATAAATTGTTTTTGTCATTTAAAGTAAGATCGAGGATTTTAATTTTTACAGATGCTGATGAGTGAGGATAGCTTTGAAATAGAGAATCCAAACTATAATATTCAGTCGGCAGCATATTATAAACAGTAAATAAATACTCATCACTCAACAAAGGTTTTATAATTTCCCATTTATTTAAAAAGTGAGTCGGGTAGAGTTTATAAGAAGAAGCCGCCAGTTCGCCTCTAATCCTGACGTCAAGGTTCTGGTCAATAACTTTATCAAAAAGCAAATCGAACACATCCTTACTTAAAACAACATCTTTTAATGATGCTGCTGTTTGAACAGCTATGTTGATGTTTTTATGTTTCAATAAAATGCTGAAGTTCAAAAAGTCATCGGGTGAAAAATTCTTTTTGTAAACTACAGACTTCACACCTTCAATTAAAACCGGGAACGATTTTGATGAGAGCACTGCTTCAAAAAGATTTTTATTATCAGGAAAAAATTTTAGTTTTCTAAGACAGGCAAGAGTATAAACCAACAAATCGTCTTTAGCGGCATCGCCGGTTTGAATATTTGGGTAGCGGAGTTCATCTTTTAAAAGATTGATGATTTCATCTTTTAATAAAGAGCACAAACCGGTTCGGTAAGCAGAGTATAAGGCTTCAAACTTTTGCTTATCGTTACCTTTCAATTCTTCAGCAAGAATGCCGGATGTTTTTACTTTATCATAATTTTCACCGCGAAGGTGATAGTTTGCAATCAACAAAGATATGCCGTTGATCTTGTTACCGGTGCAGTTTTCAATCAACTGATTGAATACGTCTTTAGAAATTACTTTTCCGAGTTCGTTAGCTAAAAAATGTTTTTGAGGGGAATAATCTGAATTTAATTTGGATAGGAGGTACTGCTCTGATAATTTGTTTGGACCGAGTTGACCGAGGGCGAAAGAAATTAAGCGTAAATATTTATCATCAATCGTTATAATTTTGGGGATGAATGTAGTGTCGCTGCTGTGGCTTAAACTAAGCAAAGCGGCGTTAATTTTTTCATCAACACCAGAATTTAAATACTCATTAATTACAGATTTATTGAACTCTCTTTTGAATGTTGTTCTTACGAGTTCTTTATCATCAACATTGTATTGTCCTAATATTGCGGACGAACAAAGTGAAATAAAAAAGAAGAAGAAAAAAAAACGCATTAAACATTTATCTCGTATATCATATACTTTTTATAAAGTGTTCCATTCATAACATTCGCGCCGCGGTTCATCATTTCGTTGTCTTCAAGGATCCAGCTTGCTTCACCAAGCCGTATTCCTAATTTGTCTGCGCGATTTACGATTTCCCAATAAAAAACTGCGTCTAAACCTTTCTTTTGAAACTCAGGAATAATACCAAGTGTTATTATTCTGCTCCAAGTCATTTTCTTTTTTTGAGTATAAAGTTTCAAAAAGTTAAAAGGAAAAAGTCTACCGTTCATTGATTTGAAAATCTGATTATAGTCGGGCATGCAGAGCGCAAAACCTACAAGTTCTCCTTTTATTTCGCCAAAAAGAACAAGAGACGGCTCGGCAAGCGGCTTTAAATCTTTTGCCATTGCGTCAATCTCTGGATCGGTTAACGGCACAAAACCCCAATTGGGTGCCCATGCTTTGTTATAAACGTATTTAACTTTTTCAATTTCTTTATTAAATATTTTCATGTCTATTTGCGAAATTTTAATTCCCGAACGCTGCTTGGAAATTTCGGCAACACGTTTAAGCTTATCGGATGAGACGACTTTATCACGTTCCAATTTGTAAGCGTTTAACCCTTTTGCTTTTTTGAATCCGTAGTTTTCGCAAAGCTGCAAATAGTATTTAGGATTATAGGTCATTAATAAACGCGGCTCATCGTCAAAACCTTCGTACAGCATTCCGTACTCATCATTGCTTGAGGGATTAGCCGGACCGCGCATGGCATCAAGACCTCTTGCTCTAAGCCATTCCTTCACTTTATCGAAAAGTGCATTTGCAACATCCTGATCGTCAATGCACTCGAAGAATCCGAAAAAACCTACTTTATCATTGTGATACTTATTATGCAAATCATTTGTAATTGCGGCTATTCTACCTACTGCTTCGCCGTTTTTTTCTGCAATATATAATTCAATTTCGGCATGCTGATAAAACGGATTTTTTTCTGTATCGAGTAGTTTTTTTCTATCCATTATTAGAGGCGGAACCCAGTAAGGTTCATTTTTATAAAACTTCCATTGGAGTTTTATAAATTTCATTTTTTCTTTTTTTGTAGAAACTGTAACAATTTTTATTTCGCTCATAAACCGCCTCAAAAAAAAAAGCATACCGGTAATTACCGATATGCTTTGTAAAAAAAATTAAAATATCATCTTATATTAAACCAAGTTTTTTCCCTGAATCTTTAAAGGCTTCAAGGATAAAATCGAGATGTTCTTTTTCATGGGTTGCCATATAGCTTGTGCGCATCATCTGGCGCCCCGGAGGCACACCAGGGGAAATGAATACGTTTACGAAAACGCCATAGTCGTAAAGCATACGCCACATTTGAAAAGCAAGACCATCGTCACCAACTATTACAGGAACAATCGCCGTACGTCCATCAATAACAGTAAAGCCGAGATCTTTCATTCCCTGACGAACATAATTTGCATTTTTATAAAGTGCTTCAACGCGCCACGGTTCGGCTTCAAGAATTTCTAAAGCGGCAAGTGCAGAAGCCACCGATGCCGGTGTGGGTGATGCTGAAAATATTAAAGCCGAAGAATGATGTTTTATATAATTTATAACTTTGGCTTCACCGGCAACATAGCCGCCGAGTGAGGCGAAGGTTTTGCTGAATGTTCCCATAGTCATATCTATGTCAGCTTCCAAATTAAACTCGCTTGCAGTACCTCTGCCGCCTTTACCAATAACTCCAACGGAATGTGCATCATCTATCAAAGTGCGGGCATGGTATTTTTTTGCAATTTGATTTAACCTTACAAGATTAACAATTTCCCCGCCGGTAGAAAAAACGCCATCGCTCACTATAAGTTTAGCGGCATCTTCCGGCAGCTTTTTTATAACTCTTTCAAGGTCATCCATGTCGTTATGTTTGTAACGAACAAAATCGGCAGTTGCTCCTTTTGCCATCAAGTTTCCCGCAACTATACAAGCGTGATTGTCTTTATCGGATATTACAAATTCACCACGCTGTACCAGCGTAGGAATTATACCTTGAGCGGTTTGATAACCGGTGGAAAACAGCAGCACTGCTTCTTTATTAAAAAATTTTGCAAGCTTTTCTTCCAACTCAATGTGAAGATCGAGGGTGCCGGTTAGGTAACGCGAACCTGAACAACCGGTGCCGTATTTTTCAACTGCTTTAATGGCTGCTTCTTTTACTTTAGGATGAGAAGTTAATCCTAAATAATTATTTGAACCAGCCATAACAACTTTCTTTCCCTCAATTTGTACAACCGGTCCTTCGTTTGCTTCGATTGCTCTGAAATAAGGGTAGAGACCAAGAGCTTTAATTTCATCCGCGCGGGTAAAATCGTAGCATTTTTTAAATAGATCCAAAAAATCCTCCTTGGATAACGGAAAAAAGATTAAACTAAAATATTAATTTGTTAAATTTAGTTGTAAAAAGTAAAATATAATAGTTTCAAAATCAAATATTAGTAATTATGACACAAAAACCTATTGCTGTAGTAACCGGTGCTTCCGGTTTTGTGGGAAGCCATCTTGTTGATTTATTGTTAAGCAAAAATTATTCAGTGCGGGTTATTACCCGAAAAACAAGCAGTTTGCATTGGTTAAAAGATAAAGAAATTGAAGTATTCGACTGCGGTTTAACAAATGAAGAAGAATTAGAAAAAGCATTTAAAGGTGCGGAATATATTTATCATGTTGCAGGAGTTGTAAAATCAAAAAAACCTGAAGGTTATTTTTACGGCAATGTGGAAACAACCCGTCATCTATTAGAGGCTGCACTAACTATTAAAGATTCTCTCAAAAAATTTCTAATAGTTAGCAGTTTAACAGCCTCCGGTCCTTCAACACCGGATAACCCTGTAAATGAGGAGATGGCTTGCTCGCCGATTACTACTTACGGAAGAAGCAAATTAGCCGAGGAGGAACTCGCAAAAACTTATATGGATAGGCTGCCCATTACAATTTGCCGTGCGCCTGCTGTTTATGGTGAACGGGATACCGAAATTTTGATATTCTTCAAAACATTTAAAAAGGGTTTGATGACGACCATCGGCAGTAATAATAAAATAATAAGTTTAATACATGTAATTGATCTTGTAAATGGGTTTTATCTTGCTGCAACAAACAGCAACTCAACAGGTCAAATATATTTTATTAGCTCCGAAAAATTTTATACATGGGACGAGATTGGGAAAGTAACCGAGAAGATAGTTGGAAACAAACCATTTAAAGTAAGCGTACCTCATTCAATGGTTTATTCTATTGCAGCTGTAGCGCAGTTTTTTGCAATGTTCAGCAGCAAACCGGCTACATTAAATATTGAAAAAGCAAAGGACATTACGCAGCAGGCATGGATTTGCGATATAAGTAAAGCGAAAAAAGAGTTAAACTATAATCAGAATATTTCCCTTGAAGAGGGGATTGGGCGGACAATAGCCTGGTACAAAGATATGAAGTGGATTTAACCCGCGGGAGGGTAAAGATTAATTATTCTTTGCCCCTTCAGTTATCCAGGTTCTAATTCCTTTAATTTGATTTGCGGTTAGATATGCATACCCTACGGGCGGCATTGCAGCTACACCGGGGCGCGCTTCAATTGTCCATACTAATCGGCTATTGTCGGGATCTCCGGGGACTAATAACTCCGGTGAGTAGACGCTTGTCCATGAAGTAAAAGCGTAACCGCCTGCCCGCGTTTCTTGGTTATGGCAGTTTGATGAAGCGCATTTTACATTCAAAATTGGGTATACATCCTGTGCAAAACTTACATTACTTTCCGGAATTTTTCTATTATCAATGTCTTCTCCGGTAACGGTATCTTTACACCCCATTGAACCAGATAAAACAACTATAACAGCTAACAGTAATATCGAATATATAATTTTCATAATTCAAACGCTTTCAAATAAAAAAGCCTTCCTGTGCGGGAAGGCTTATATAAAGTGGAGCTAAGCGGGATCGAACCGCTGACCTCTTGAATGCCATTCAAGCGCTCTCCCAGCTGAGCTATAGCCCCAAAAAATGTGATGCAAAGATACTTAAGAATATTTTTTCAGTCAACTTATAGTTTCGGTATAATAAAAAAAGCCGGACATATTTCGGTCCGGCTCTAATCAAAAGATTAACTATCTCTATCTATTACTTTAACAAAGTCATTTTGTTTGTTAAAACTTTATTACCAGCAGATAATCTGTAAATATAAGTTCCACTTGGTAAATTGTTAGCGTTAAAAGTAACCTGATATGTACCTGATTCCATCATCTGTCCGGAAACAAGAACTGCAACCTCTTCACCAACAATATTGTAAACTCTTAAATCAACTGCTGAGTTTGCTGCTAATCCGAATTTTATTGTTGTGCTCGGGTTAAACGGGTTAGGATAGTTCTGCTCTAAAACAAATTCAGTCGGGGTTGTGAAGTTAACTTCAGTTACATCTGTGTAGGCAAATGTTCCGTTTAAATCAACTTGTTTTAGTCTGTAGAAATAATTACCGATTTCAACGTCACTGTCAACATAGCTATATGTATGTTTTTCGGTTGATGTACCGGCGCCGTTAACAAACGCAACCGTAGCGAATGATTTACCATCTACACTTCTCTGAACTTCGAAACCATAGTTATTTGTTTCTGTTGTTGTAGCCCAGTCAAGTCTTACTAATCCGTCTACAACATTTGCAGAAAATGAACTTAGCTCAACAGGCACATGTCCGTTATGATCAAGAATAACTATAGGTGCCAATTCTCCGGTACCTTCGCTGTAAAGAACTTCCATATCTGGATCTTCATCAACATTTGCAACTGCAATGTGCATCCAGCGACCATCGATACTGGCAGTAAATTCTTTATCGATTGTTGTAATTGTATAATTTACAGGATCTGTAATAGCACCGGTTCCATTATATTCAAATCTAATTATTGATTCATTTGGTGTTGCGCTTCTCGTTCCGGCAACAAAATCTACTTTTCCGTCTACGTCAATATCGCCAGCTGAGCCGCCATACATTCTGCCGGATAAACCAATTGTAGTAACAGTACCGATTTCAGTTGCTGTAACAGCAGCACCCGAACCTTGAAGCAAGAAAAATTTCTGAGCTGCAGAACCGTTACCGGCAACGATAATTTCTTTTGTATTATCGTTATTGATATCAACTGTAGCAGCTGAGTGCCAAGAACCGCCAGGAATTAAACCAACCATTGGAGGTGCTGCAACCCATGCACCTGCAGTGTATGTAAATGGCAATACATCGCCGTTTGTATTGATTACAAAAGCATCGTTTCCTTTTACTGCCAGGTCATAAGCTGTGCCTGTTCCACCTGAATATTCCAATGTCCATGTTTCCGAACCGTCACCGTTATTAGGAATATTGCTTACTGAAGCAACGCCAAAATTAAAACCGCCTGCGCGGGTACAAAATAGTAATTCATTCACGTTGTCGCCATCAGGGTCAGCTACAATTGCGCGGAATGGTCTTAAATTAACATCGGCAGCAGGGTCAATTGACCATTTAGCATTTGGAAGCCAGTTCCCCGGGGTTCCGGCATCAGGAACACCTAAATTATCGCTGCCATCTCCGGCAACTTCAAAAACAACCACTCGTATCATATCGGCAGTGTAAGGGCTATAGTTAACCGGAGTCCAAATAAGCTCTTGTCTTCCGTCTTTATCTAAATCACCAACAGCAAGTGCTGGCCAAGTGTTTTGAAGGGGAATAATGGAGCCTATTGAAGCTCTCCAAACTAATTGCCATCCAGCAAATAATCCTTTGTATTCAAATTTAAAAATACTTGGAATAAGTTCAGCACCGCTATCATTCCAGTTATTGTTTACGGCATAAATTTCCATTAAACCGTCACCGTCAAGATCAACGCCAGCGACTATATTTCCAAAGCTGGCATTTTCCGGTGCGGGTAAAGGTATTTCACCAACGCGGACAAATGCCTGTCCGAATAATACTCCAGTTATAAGCATACTGAAAAGTAACATGAATGAAATTCTAGAAAAATTTTTCATAAC
>JAIOIM010000272.1 GCA_019912505.1 Ignavibacteriaceae bacterium | reverse complement strand
CGATACAGCAATCCGCAAATAAAACCATATTCCTATACACCGGAGCCGGAATACAGGTTATGATTTTTAACTACAGTCACTCATATATAAATCACATAATCATCCACAATTTAGGAGAGAATGCCCCATGGCAAAGATCTACAAAGTTCTTCTATTAATGCTGGTTCTTGGTTCAACACTAGCTTTTGCTCAGAAATTCACAGTTTCTGGCGTTGTTACCAGTTCAGAAACCGGCGAAAAATTACTCGGCGCAAACGTCTACCTTAAAGGTACAAATGTAGGCGCCGCAACCGATGCAGACGGTAATTTTAGTATAACTGCAGATAAAGGCAATTATACATTAACCTGCAGCTTTATTGGTTTTGAAGCGAAACAAATGGAAATAAATCTTAATAAAGATTTATCAATTAATTTTGCACTCAAAGATTATCAATTCTCTTTAAGTGTAGAAGTAATATCAAACCGTGCAAAGGAGCGCGAAACACCTGTTGCCTTTACAAATATCGACAAACGCGATATTGAAAAAAGACTCGGCTCACGCGATATACCTCTTGTATTAAATACAACACCGAGTGTTTACGCTACTGATAACGGCGGCGGCGCAGGCGATTCGAGAATTAATATTCGTGGTTTTAACCAAAGAAATATAGCCATTATGATTAATGGTGTGCCGATTAATGATATGGAAAACGGCTGGGTTTACTGGTCGAACTGGGATGGACTCGGCGATGCAACATCATCTATTCAGGTACAAAGAGGTTTGAGTGCGGTTAATCTTGCAACTCCTTCCGTCGGCGGTACAATGAACGTAATAACCGACCCAACCAAAGTTAGCCCCGGTGTTTATTATAAAAATGAAATCGGCAGCGGACAATTTGCAAAACAAACTATGTTTGCTCATACCGGTTTAATGGACAATAAGTTTGCACTCAGTGTTGGCGGTGTTAGAAAAACTGCTGTCGGCGTTGTGGATCAGACATGGACGGATGCTTGGGCTTATTACCTTGGTTCATCATATCAGATTAACGGAAATAACCGTATCGAGCTTTACGCAATGGGAGCTCCACAGCGTCATGGTCAAAGAAGTTATAGACTAAATATGGCTACATTTAGTCATGAAGCTGCCAAAGATAATGGCTATACAGATGCAATGTTAAACGACCCGAAGCTTGCCGAAAGAGGGCTTGATTACAATGCAAACTGGAACGGAGTTAACCCCAGCTATACAGGAAACCAGTATTGGGATGGCAGTCAGAATGCAAGATATTCTTCTACTTCGATAATGGAGAGAGAAAACTATTACGACAAACCAATTGTTAACTTAAACTGGTACTCCCAGCTTAGTGACAAATTCTCTCTTTATTCAACAGCATATTATTCAGGCGGTGTCGGCGGCGGTTCCAGCCCTGGCAGCGGAATGAAATACGACCGCTCCATAATGCAACAGGTTATTGACTGGAATGCAACAATAGCATCAAATCAGTCAAACGTTGATACACTTGACGATGGAAGAATTGTAAAAGTTGCAAAAGCTGTTCATCGTAATAGCGTGAACAAACAGTGGACTATCGGTTTAATTTCAAAAGCATTTTATAAAGTTAATCCTGATTTAAATCTTTCCGTTGGTGTTGATTGGAGAACTGCAACAATCGATCATTACAGAGAAATCCGCGATTTACTTGGCGGTGATGTTTATTTATCAAAAGATAATAAATTTGATGTAACACAAGCACAGCAAGTAAAGGGTCTCGGCGATAGAATTGCCTATGATTTTACCAATACAATTAACTGGTTTGGCGGTTACGCACAAGCGGAATACACAAAACACAGATGGTCATTGTATGGAATGGCTGGCGTATCGATGATAAAATACTCCAATGAAAATCATTTCAAACAAAACCCAAGCGGCGGTGTTTTAACAGTTGAATCTGACAACCTAACAGGTTACCAGGTAAAGGGCGGCGCAAGCTTCCGTCTTACCGATTTAATTGACGTTTATGCAAACGCCGGTTTCATCAACAGAGTACCGATCCTTGACCAGGTTATGGATGATCAGAATAGTATTTTAGTTGCAAACCCCGATAACGAAAAAATTATTTCTATTGAAGTTGGCGCAAATGGCTACTTCTTTGGCAGAATTTTAAGCTTAAAAGGAAACTTCTATTATACATCTTGGAAAGACCGCGGCGTTACAAGAGGCGTTTTAAATCCTGATGGAACCGATGGTCTTGTAAGAATCAGCGGTGTAAATTCACTCCATAGTGGTGTTGAATTTGAAGCTGCATTCCAACCGGCTAAATATGTAAGATTAGATGCAGCCGCTTCCTTCGGCGACTGGAAATATACAGATGATGTAAGCGGAAATTATACAACAACAAGCGGCGGTGCTGCATCAATAGTTAATTATAACTTTTATCTAGATGGTGTAAAAGTCGGTGACGCTCCGCAGTTTCAAGCTGCTGCTGCATTATCTTTAATGCCGTTTGAGGGTTTAACCTTTCAAGGCGATATGCTATACAGCGCAAAATATTATGCTGATTTCGATCCGTTCGGAAGATCGCAGCAGTATTTTAGCAATGAACAAAGCTGGCAGATTCCAGATTATACCATTTATAATTTGCACTTCTCATACGATGTTCCTGTAAGTATTGCAGGTTTGAATGTTACTTTGTTCGGGCATATTTTTAATTTACTCGACAAAGTTTTTGTACAGGATGCTACTGACAACTCACAGTACAATGGTTATTATTCAAATAATCCCGACAGAAACGGCGACGGTAAGAAAAATAACTTAGACGGTATGCACACTGCAGATGATGCAGAGGTATTCCTTGGTTTACCGAGAACTTTCAATTTAGGATTCTCTGTTAGACTCTAAAAATTAGATAAATTATTTTTATCTTTAAGCCGCTCTTTTTGAGCGGCTTTTTTTTTACAAACATATTCAGGTTATGAAAAAACTTTTATTTGTATCTATAATTATTTTGTTTTCGGTTTTTCTTAATGCGCAGCAGCCTTACGTTTTACTTGTTTCGTTCGATGGATTCCGATGGGATTATTTGAATAGAAACTTAACACCAACTTTAGATTCAGTTGAAAATCAAGGAGTCAGAGCACTTTCATTACAGCCATCCTTCCCCTCAAAAACTTTTCCGAATCACTACAGTATTGTAACCGGTATGTATCCAGAACATCATGGTATCATATCAAACGATTTTGAAAATACCGTTACGGGCGAGAAGTATAAATTAAACATTAAAGAAGCGGTAACTGATGCAAAGTGGTATGACGGCGAAGCATTTTGGCAAACTGCCGAAAAAAATAAAATTAAAACTGCAAGCTATTTTTGGCCGGGTTCAGAGGTAACTTTAAGTTATCGTCATCCGTCATATTTTATGGAGTACGATAAGAAACGAAAATACAGTGAAAGAGTTAACGGCGTAATTGAGTGGTTAAAACTACCTTATAGCGAACGCCCTCATTTTATTACCCTCTACTTTGAATCAACCGATACCGATGGTCATCGATACGGCCCAAACTCCGCCGAAGTTAATAAAGCAATAGCCGGACTTGATTCCATTGTTGCTGAAATTTCAGGAAAGCTGCATTCAATAAATATGAAGGATAGCGTAAATATAATTTTTGTTTCCGACCATGGGATGGCTGAAACGCCGCCTGATAAGAAAATAGAAATTGATAAGACCATTAAAGATTACAAATTTAAAACCAACGGCACCGGTCCGTTAATGATGATTCAGCCAGATAAAAAAAATATGGATAGTGTTTATTCAATTCTTAAAAGAAATGAAAATCATTACAAGGTTTATAAAAAAACAGAGATGCCTCTATATTATCATTATAACGAACACGCCTTTATTTATGATATAGTTGCAATTGCCGACCTTGGCTGGTCGCTTGTACCAACCGATAATGGTGAAAGAAAAAACAATTACTGGAGCGCCGGCAACCACGGGTACGATAATCATCAAGCAAATATGCATGGTATATTTGTTGCATCGGGTCCGGCATTTAAGAAAAATTATATTACCGGCACAGTCAGAAACATCGACAT
>JAIOIM010000271.1 GCA_019912505.1 Ignavibacteriaceae bacterium | reverse complement strand
CTTTTTTGGCGGAGTGCCTGAAAAGAAAGAAGAAATAAAAACTGGGACAAAACAAAAGTCACAAGCAGCAAGTGCTACGCCGGATAAAGTTGTACTACCTCTCCCCGGTAAAGATGATGAGGTACAGGTAATTGCCGGAAGTGCTCAACTGATTTTAGATAATATGAACAGCAGTTTATCAATTCCTGTTGCTACAAGTCAGCGTTTCATTGCCGTAAAGTTGTTGGAAGAAAATCGTACTCTCCTTAACCGCGAACTTAAAAAACGGGGCGGTGGGAAAATTTCATATACACATATAATAGCTTGGGCTATAATTCAAGGTGTAAAAAAAATTCCTTCGATGAATAATGCTTTTACAATTATTGAAGAAAAACCACGCCTCATAAAAAGGAAGCAGATAAATCTGGGGCTTGCAATTGATATTGAAAAACGGGACGGCTCCCGCTCTCTAATTGTTCCTAATATTAAAAACTGCGAAGCGTTAAACTTCAAAGAATTTGTTGATAAGTATAACGATATTGTTAAACGCACGCGCACAGGGCAGATTGACCCATCGGAATTTGCGGGTACAACAATAACACTTACCAACCCGGGTACTATCGGCACAATTTCCTCAATCCCCCGTTTAATGGTTGGGCAGAGCACCATAATTGCAACAGGTTCAATTCAATATCCCGTAGAGTACGAAGCAATGTCGCCCGAAATAATTTCTACACTCGGCATCAGCAAAGTAATGGGTATTTCAAGCACATACGACCATAGAATTATACAAGGTGCCGAGTCAGGATTATTTTTAAAAGAAATAAGTACAATGCTTCTCGGCGAGGAAGATTTTTTCAAAGATATTTTCGCATCTTATAAAATTCCAAACTTTCCGTTAAAATGGAAAACCGATTATTCACCCGGTGTATTTAGCCGAAGCGAAAATATGGAAGAGATTGAAAAACAGGCACGCATTTTACAGATGATAAATATGTACAGAGTGCGCGGACATCTTATAGCAAATCTAGATCCGCTAGGAAAGCAAGATAATTATCATCCTGAACTCGACCCGGCAAATTATAAATTAACAATTTGGGATTACGACCGTGAGTTTATTGCCGGAGGTTACGGCGGAATTAGAGCTGCGCCGCTTCGTGAAATTCTTGATATGGTTCAGAAAACCTATTGCGATAAAATAGGCGTTGAGTATATGCACATACAAAACCCGCGCGAAAAAGCATGGCTTCAAAACCATATGGAACCCGTAAAAAATACTCCGTTTTTCGGGATTGAACAGAAAAAAACTATTCTTCAAAAATTAATTCTTGCGGAAGCGTTTGAACATTTTATTCATCATCGTTTTGTCGGGCATAAAAGGTTTTCACTCGAAGGCTCCGAAACACTTCTACCCGTGCTCGATATGCTTTTAAATGAAGCAATAGAAGCAGATGTTCAGGAAGTTGTTTTCGGTATGTCTCACCGAGGCAGGTTAAATGTTCTTGCCAACGTAATCGGCAAAACATACGAATCGATATTTTCCGAGTTTGAAGATATAAAAGATTTGAATTCGATTCAGGGTTCAGGCGATGTGAAATATCATCTCGGTGCATCGGGTAAATACAGCACAAGAAACGGCAGGGGTATTACAGTTTCATTGGCTTCCAACCCAAGCCATCTCGAATGGGTTAATCCGGTTGTTGAAGGAATTGTGCGCGCAAAACAAACCAGGCAGCAAGATGTAGTTCGCAAAAAATCTATGGCTTTGTTGATACACGGTGATGCTGCATTTGCCGGACAGGGTATTGTTGCAGAAACATTAAATCTTTCGCAGTTAAAAGGATACCGCACCGGCGGAACGGTTCATATAATTGTAAATAACCAGATAGGATTTACAACTACACCGGACGAAGCCCGGTCATCAGAATATGCAACTGACGTAGCCAAAATGATTCAGTCGCCTATTTTTCATGTAAACGGCGATGACCCTGAAGCCGCTTTGTGGGTGACAAAACTTGCATTCGCTTACCGCCAGGAATTTCAGAAAGATGTGGTTATAGATTTGTTCGGGTACAGACGTCATGGACATAATGAAGGTGACGAGCCCGGGTTTACACAACCGCTGCTTTACAATCAGATAAAAGCTCATCCAACCGTAAGGGAAATTTATGCAAAAATTTTAGTTTCTACCGGAGTTATGAAGCAGTCGGAAATTGATATAATGGCTGAAGAAATTTCAAACAAATTAAGTAAAGCGTTTGATGTAATAAAACAAAAAAGTGCCTCGTTCGAGCCTGATGTGCCGCTTGCCGTTTCAAAAGAAAAGATGGAACAAATATTACCGGTTGAGGATACATCGATTAATGAAGAAGCGCTGAACGATATTGTAAAAGGAATAACATCTGTACCTGAAAGTTTTAATGTTCATCCCAAACTCCAAAAGTTTCTTGAAAAAAGAAAAACCCTAATAGGCGGCGATACAAAAGCCGATTGGGCATTTGCTGAATTAATTGCTTTCGGCAGCCTGCTGTATGAAGGTACACCCGTTCGTTTAAGCGGACAGGACAGCGTTCGCGGAACATTTAGCCAGCGTCATATTGCACTAACCGATATTCACACCGGCGAACAATACATTGGTGCTAATTATATAAATGATAGCCAAGAAAAAATAGAACCGCTCGATAGTTTTCTTTCCGAAGCTGCTGTGCTTGGTTTTGAATACGGCTACAGCACCGCCGACCCGCTTGCATTAGTTTTGTGGGAAGCGCAGTTCGGCGATTTTGCAAACGGCGCTCAGGTAATTATAGATAACTTTATTGTAGCCTCGTATGAAAAATGGCACCTTCCTAATTCGGTAGTAATGCTGCTGCCGCATGGATATGAGGGGCAGGGACCCGAACACTCAAGCGCGAGGTTAGAGAGGTTTTTAATTCTTTGTGCCGAAGACAATATACAAGTTTGTAATATTACTACTCCCGCACAGTATTTTCATCTTTTACGAAGACAAATAAAACATGACATCAGGCGACCGCTTATTATTATGACGCCGAAAAGTTTACTGCGTCATCCGGAAGCTGTTTCTCCAAAAGAAGAATTTCTAAATGGAAAATTTGTGGAAATATTGGATGATGATACAATCGTAAAAAAGGAAGCCGTTAAAAGATTAATACTTACAAGCGGCAAAGTATTTTACGATTTGATGAAGCAGCGTAGGGAGGCAAATCTTGAGAGTGATACCGCTATTATTCGAGTAGAGCAGTTTTACCCTTTAAGAAGTGATTTACTGACAAATATTTTGACCGTGTACTCCGCAGCGAAAAAGATTGTCTGGGTACAGGAAGAACCAAAAAACATGGGTGCCTGGAATTTTATAGCGCCGCGCCTGATTGAATATTTAAGCGGAGGGCAAAAACTGCTATACTCCGGAAGACCCGAAAGTGCCTCGCCGGCATATGGTTCATCAAGAGTATCTGCACATCATCAAAAAGATTTAGTTGAAAAAGCATTTACAATATAGTTGCAGTTAATTTTTCAGTGAATTATCTTAGCTACGGTTCTTTAAGATTGTTGCGGGCGTAACTCAGTTGGTAGAGTGTCAGCTTCCCAAGCTGGATGTCGCGGGTTCGACCCCCGTCGCCCGCTCGCAATATTTTTTTGTGGGCTTGTATTATTTATAAAAATACTACATATTTGTCTTCCAATTTTTCAATTGGTTCTTAAAAATAAAAGGGAGCATAGCTCAGCTGGTTCAGAGCACCTGCCTTACAAGCAGGGGGTCCTTGGTTCGAATCCATGTGCTCCCACAAAGTTAGAAGCCATCGAATTTATTCGGTGGTTTTTTTTTATTTAGGTGTATATTTTTACAGACTGACGTAATGAATTTTGTTCAGAGTATCCCGACTTGAAAAGTCGGGAGGATTTTGCCACAAATATTTCGATGCTGTTCTAAGTACCCTCAACCCTTGTCTTATATCGCTGCTTAAATAATAATACCTGCCGTTCTAAACTTGGCTGTGTCTGTCAATCTTTTCAACATCATAATCACGTTTACAAATACTGGCTGAGCTGTGCTTGTTTTCTTAAAAGTAATTCCCTTACGATGCTTTTCGCGACTCAGGTACTTTAAAATTTTTCTTTCAGTAATAATTAATTCCATAACTATCCGAAAGTTTAAGAAATAAGAAAAGCTCCTTATCTTTGAAGTTCGAAA
>JAIOIM010000270.1 GCA_019912505.1 Ignavibacteriaceae bacterium | reverse complement strand
GTTTAAGGATTATAGTGTAAATGGGCTATTAAATTTTATTTTGTATGATGATCAAACACTAAACTTTAATTACCAAATGTTTAAAGCCGAAAATGTTGGAATACCCGGCGGGGCGTCTTTATTCCCTTCAATAGCGGATGTAAGGTATCCGGTAGAAAAAAGGGATTTATTTTCCGCCGGTTATGAAATAAAAAATCTTTCAACGCTTGTAAACAAAATATCGATAAATTATTCTTACCAAAATATTTTGCGAAGTGTTGAAAACATTCCCTACATTGTGCAAAATGTTGCCGCTTCAAACGGGCAGCCTGCTAAAAGAGTTAGTGTGTTAAAAATTACCCCCGGCGCAAACCACTATTACAACGGCGTGCTGATGAAGGCACTGCTGCTTACGGGTGAAAATAATACAATTAATACAGGAATTGATTTATGGGAAAGAAAATATTCCGGCGAACGTCAGAAATATCAAATGATAGAAGTTCTTGACGCTGCAGGAAATACAGTCAATACTATTAACAAAGTGATAGTTGAAAAACCGCTGCCCGATTCCCGTTTTAGAAACATTGGCTTTTTTGCACAGGATGATTATGGGATAATTCCCGACAAACTTTCTCTTTCGTTTGGCGCGCGGATTGATAAAATTACAGTTACAGGGCAGGCTACAAAAAATCCTTACTATGAAATAACAAACGGAGTTTTTAACGCAACGCCTGCCAATCAAAAAACAGTTTGGGATAATAGTACTGCCAGCGATATTTCATATAGTTCGAATGCAGGAATATTATACTCCCTCACAAAAAAATTAAATTTAACATTTAGCCTTGGCTATTCATTCCGCTCGCCATCGCTTGAAGAGAGATTTCAGTATATCGATCTTGGAAATCTTGTGCGAATCGGGAACCCTTTCTTAAAATCTGAGATATGCAGATCGGCAGATTTTGGGGTACGATACTATTCATCAGATCTCAAAATTATTTCGAGTATATTTTATAATCAATTTTCAGAACTTGTAGTTGAGCGACCTGGCGTGTTTGAGGGAATAGCGGCATTGATAAAAGATAACGCAGGCAAAGCCAGGCTTTATGGTTTTGATATAAGTATTGATTACAGTTTTGCAAACTTACTTATTTTTTCAAATGCTTCTTTTGTAAAAGGTGATGAATTGAGCATCGGGGGAAACCTGCCGGAGATTCCGCCTTTAAACGGAATAATAGGATTGAAGTATAATTTTATGGAGAACTATTCAGCAGGAATAAACTCTGAAATATTTGCGGCACAAAACTCTGTAGCACTAGGCGAAAGTGCTACCCCGGGTTACGTTGTGTTTAATTTAGAATTAACCGCAAAAAGAATAAATTTTGGCGCAGTTAATTTTGCGCTTTCGGGCGGAGTCGAAAATATTTTCGATAGATTGTATAGAAATCACTTGTCGTCTGCCAGGGGCGGATTAGCAATTGAACCGGGAATAAATATTTATTTAAAAATAATAACAAACTGGTAAGCGGCAAAAAATGAATTGGTTTTTGTTAGCATTTGTTTCGGCGGTGTTCTCAGCCGCCGCGGCAGTATTTGAAAAAAAAGCTCTATTTAAATTAAATGCTTTGCGATTTTCATTCCTGGTATCTTTTATAACACTTCTATTCTCACTGCCGTTCTTCCTTGAAATATCTTTTAAGCAGGATGCCGCAAATAGCCTCCTCATTTTATTTATTAAATCGCTGCTGAGCGGCGGTGCTTTTTATTTTGTAATGGTATCGATAAAAAAACTTGAAATTAGTGAAGCCCTTCCGCTGCTTGCATTATCCCCCGGTATTATTGCTGTTATAGGTTTTTTATTTATAGGTGATGATTTGGTGCCGATGGAATGGTTCGGTATTTTTATGATGGTTGCCGGAACTTACATCCTGGAGTTGAAAAAAGATACAAAGAATTTTTTTGCTC
Source organism: Ignavibacteriaceae bacterium (assembly GCA_019912505.1). GTDB lineage: Bacteria > Bacteroidota > Ignavibacteria > Ignavibacteriales > Ignavibacteriaceae > CG2-30-36-16. The sequence goes on along the minus strand of JAIOIM010000270.1, from coordinate 6,348 downwards.
CCCTTACTGCGTTGTTCTTCTCAAAAAATTATATTCCAATAATATCAGCCTTAATATTGTTTACACTTAGCTCGCTGCTTGATAGAATATTACTTAGGGATTTTGCTGTGCCGCCATTTACTTTTATGGCGTTTCAGCAGTTGTTTTATGCGCTAATATTTTTTTCGGCTGTACTGTTGAAAAATAAAGAAATTAAAACATCATTCACCGGACTCGATAAAAACATTATTTTATTGTTAGTGTTAATTTCAGTCCTTACGATTGTTTACCGTTATACACAAATAGAGGCTACTAAACTTGTACCTGTTGCGCTTGTTATCTCGGTTAAAAGACTCTCGGTTTTAATGGCAGTTATAATAGGCGGCAAATTATTTAACGAAAAAAATCTTTTGAAAAAAATTATTGCTGCTGTTATTATCCTTACCGGTACTATTTTATTGGGAATAAGTTAAACCCCGATTTACCAATGCAATCTTTATTGCCGAATGGCGAAAAGCTGAAATTAATTTTTGTTCTTACAGAAATTAATCAAAGAAAAACTTATCGACACGCAACATTTAAAATTTCTATTTCATCTTACGCACAAATGCTATTGTAGCCAGCAGACTTTTTGTTTCTTTGCATATTATTGCATTTTGCTACACAAAGTAACTCGAAGGAAACACCCATAAAAAACGAGGCAGGCACCGTTTACAAAGAATAATTTCTGCGTAAGGTTGAGAAAAAAAAAGAACATAAATAAAAAACCCGATAGCTTTTCAACTACCGGGTTTTATTTACATTAAGGGATAACCTTGTATTACTTCATCAGAACCATTTTTTTGGTCTGTTTGAATGTCTTACTTCCGTCAATTGCAGAAGCTTCTATTCTATAGAGATAAACGCCGGATGCAAGTTGTTTAGAAACTGCGTCGAAACGAGCTTCGTGATAACCAGCGCCTTTTACTGCGTTCACTAATTCAGTAACAACTTCGCCCATTAAATTATAGACAACAATCTTTACATTACTCTGAAAAGGTACGTTGTATTTTATAATAGTAGCCGGGTTGAACGGATTAGGATAGTTCTGTGATAGTGAGAATTCTTTCGGACCGCCATCGATAGTAATTTCGATTTCTTTTGAATAACTAGCTGTTCCATCGAAATCAACTTGTTTTAAGCGGTAGTAAACTGAAGTGCCGGAAATATTAGAAACATTCTCGCTAAATGTATAACCGTGAACTTCTGTAGAAGTACCGTTACCGTTTACGAATCCAACATTTTCCCAAACTTTGCTTGTTCTTCTTTCGATATTGAAACCGCGGTTGTTTGTTTCAGTAGCTGTTTCCCATGATAAAGTTACCATGTTGTCAGCTTCACCTCCTGTAAAGGAGATTAATTCAACCGGAATAACACCGCCAAGAGCTATGATAGATTTTGTAAGTACATCGATAGCAAATTTACTATTGTGCATACCTTTCGATCCGTCATAAGCTATTAACTGGTAGTTAAAGTACGCTTTTTTCTGGTCTAAAGAAGTTACCTGTGAATAGATTACTGTATCCTGTTGTGCCGGTGGTAAATAGTAAATTAATTTTTCTATTAAACCATCAACTTCATTAGGAATTGATTCAATGTTGCCGTCACCATCGTGGTCAGCAATTGCCATAAAATCGTTCCAATTTGTTTTTGGACCGTGGCAGTTTACGCATGCGGCAGTGTGATAGAAATCAGTTTCTGAATTGTGTAATGTCCATGAGTGACCGCCGACTTTATCTCTGTTTACGCTGCCTGTATCAACTGTAGCAACCATATGGCAATCTACGCAAAGATTTGCAATTGCAAATTTATGAGCGTTGCTCTGGTAAGCTACACCGTTAAATTCGGCTGCGTTTTTACCAAGAAGGTTATCAGTCTGTGTTGAATGATGAGGACCCCAATGTGAGCTGGTAACCCCAGTTTGTACATAAGTAACGTTATTTGCTCTTGCTTTATGGCAGTTCATACAGATTTGACCTTTTCCACCTTCGGTGTATTGATAACCGTTAGCAAGAGTATCGGAACCTGCAGGTGTTGGGCGTAAAGCGCTTTCAAATTCGTTACCATGCGGGTCGTGGCATGCTGCACAAGTAATTGCTACGTGGTCGGCTGCATTCATGCCTGTGGTGTTGGTTGTTAAACCTTTTGTAAAATTAATAAAGCCTTTTGCATCGTGGCAGCGGATACAGTTGCTAAGACTGTTATTTTGCGAAGATGCGCCTTGTGCAAATGAATTTGACCAGACTGCTTCTGCGTGTGTTGAATTTTCATACATTGAATATATGTTGTGTCTCCAGGGTTCATCGTGGCACTGTGCGCAGTTGCCGGCTTCGTTTGAAATCTCGATAAAGGTAGTGCTGCCGCCATTGGCATGCTGGCTACCAGCGCCATGGCAACTTTCGCAGCCGATAGTTGCTAAGTTAACAAGGGTGGGATAATAAGTAACTAAAGAATCCCATTTTGCTGTGGATGTTTGACCATAAAATTGCCATCCTAAGGAAGCGGCAACGTCATCAAAACCACCATTGTTAGAAACAACATTGTGGTCATAACCGGTTGTGTGGCATTTCATACAGCTTGTGCTATAATGTGTGCTTGTGCTTAACTGTACGTTAAATACGTTAGCATGACCGGAAACTTTCCACTTATCATAAATAGCAGCAAACGCAGGCATACCGGCATGGCAGCTCATACATTTTGGCCAAGCACCTGCAACACCCTGGAAATTACCAACGCCAACATAGTTGGAAGCATAGTAAGTTTTTGTGGTATCGTCTGTACCCGAAGCTGTTGTGATAGTCAATTTTACCTGATAAGCACCAACAACATTTGGTTTAAAATAAACCCAATTACCGTTAAAAACAGTAATAGCGGCGGTTCCGCCTGCGGGCTGGCTTAAAATCTGGAATGTTGCGTTTGTAATAGGTTCCGTGTTTCCAATATTTTGAGGTGAAGCGTACACAAAAGTACCGTTTGGCACAATGTCTAAGCCGGCATAAACCGAATTAGTGACTGATGTTAAATTCATTGAGATCAGTGCATGCGGTGTAATAGGTTCATTTTTAATCTTGGCTGTTTGAGCCATTGTTAAACTGAAAGCTATTAATACCGTTAAGAGTAGTAATATTTTTTTCATAGGTTTAGCTCTGTAAATAGTTAATAAATATTAATTGCGGATTTATATACACAATTGCTGTTCCATAATTCTACAGCCATTTGTTTGTGAAGTGTTGAAAAATTGTTGGTATTTATAAATATAGTTCTTCTATGTGGGAATGACTTATTAGTCATTTCCAATTTAGAGAAGGAATCCATAAAATTGTTTGAATTTGCTTCAATTTCCAACTAAATAATTGTTAACTTGTAACAGTTATTTGTTAACAACAATGGACAAGCTGGGCGCCAGATTTAAACAAAATTTAAGGGCTGTGTAGAAAAATTCTACTGTTTAGATGAGGGGAATTTATATCTTATTTTTTTCAGTTTTATTTGTACTAATACCGCACCCAGCATTGCCACAATCATTCCTAATCCTTCTTTAAGTGAAATTGCTTCACCGAGAAAAACCCAGGCAAGCACACCAATTTGTATTAGCATAGTACCGTTTATTATGCTCGATTCCATTGCCGTTAATGAGCGGAGAGTTTTATTCCATAATGTAAACGCGTATGCAGTATTTACCCCTGCCATCCAAAAAAGTAAAACAATATTTAATAACGAAATTGATGAAATACCTTGAATTGCCAATCCGGCTATGAGCAGGAAAACAGAACCGACACCGATGCTTATAATTGTAATTACCAGCGGGCTAAGTAGCCGCTGCCTGTTAATTTGCCGCCCCAGTATTGATGACCCGGCATTTGCCAATATTCCAAACGTCATTATTATAAGCCCGAGCCACTCCCCGGAGGTAAGATTAACAGGGAGGAAATAAATTATTACTCCGCCCAGAAATAAAACAGCACCGAACCATTGCAGCGTAGTTGGTTTTTCGGAAAGCAGCAGGTACCCCATTACCGCAACAACCATTGGCGTAAAATTCAACATCAAACTTACAATTACAGAGGGGAGAAGTGATAACCCGGCAAACTGTGCCCCCTGTGTAAGTCCGATAAAAACAAAACCGTAAAGAATTAATTTCGGATATTCTTTGCGCCCGAGATTTTTTATTTCATCAAAATATTTTTTACGCAGAAGAAGGGGAAGTAAAAATATGAAAGCTAAAAAATATCTTAATCCGGCAAACGTAAGCGGAGGAATTTCCTTCAAACCGAATTTTATAATGATGAAAGATGTAGACCATAAGAAAGTTACAAGCAATGCCTGTAATATTGCTTTGAAGTGTTCTTCTTTTTCCGACACCGGCATTTTAATTTTTCCGATTGATAAATTTTAAGATAATCTTTAACACAATTTTCTTACAAGTTCATAAACTAATGATGCGGTTATACCCCAGATTGTTCCCTCGCCTGTACGGTAGACTAATACAGTCGAGTTGCCGGCATTCCACGGTTTTTGGTATCTCTCAGGCAATTTTAATTCTTTTGCCGGGAACAGTTCAATCTCATTTCCGCTTTTATCTTTTATAGTTGAATGAGCCTGAAGCTGTAACTTATATTTTTCGGGCGGTGTCTTTTCAAAAAAGGAAATCGGCAGCAAAAATATTTTTTCAACTTCTCTTTTATCAAATGGAATATTAGAAATATCATCTATTTTCAAAATCGCTACTACTGAATCTACGGTTACTCTCATTGGTCCAACGAGTGTATCTAATCTCCCAACAATCTCAATTTTATTTTTATCCACACCGAGTTCTTCAACAGTTTCCCTTACGGCGGTGTGAATAATATCGGAATCGGTTTCATCGATTTCGCCGCCGGGAAAACATATTTCGCCCCCCTGCCGTATATCCGCCGCACGTTTTTCAAAAAGAAAAAAATATTCATCACTAACATGCACAAGAGGAATCAACACGGCGGAATTAAAAAATTCGTTCTTTCGAAGAATCCCCGGGTTAACAGGCAACCGCTCTTTTAATTTATTTAGTAAACCTATTTTCATATCTTCCTATTTTTCAACTTTCAACACTTCGACAAGCTCAGTGCAAGCTTTCTACTTTCAACTTTTTCCTTTCTACTTTCAACTTCCACTTTCAAAACAACCCTTCACGCTTTTCCTCGGTAAGATGGTCGACAACCTTTCTTACGTCCTGCACGTTGTTTCTGTTGCACACAAGCAGCGCATCTTTTGTGTTGATTACAATAACATCATCCATCCCGATAACGGCTGTGAACTTGTCGGGCGAGTAGATGTAAGAATTTATTGAACCGGCGGTAAAAACATCGCCGATGTTTGCGTTCATATTTTCATCTTTTGTGTTTAGCTCGTAAGCCGATTCCCAACTGCCGACATCATTCCAATCGAAGCTGCTTTTTAGAAGAAAAACTTTATTAGATTTTTCCATCAACCCGTAATCAATTGAAATACTTTCAAGTCCGGGATAAACTTCATCAAGTTCGTTATAAAAATTTGGAGCGGATATATTTTTACACATACTATTTAAAGTTATATACATTTCGGGTAGGTGTTGTTTTATTTCATCAAGTACAACATCCGCACGCCATATAAACATACCGGAATTCCACAAATATTCACCCGAAGTAAGGTACTGCTCCGCTGTTTCCAAATTCGGTTTTTCAACAAATTTCTTTACTACGTGTACATTCGGTTTTGTTTCGTTTTTTTCAAAGTTTATATAACCATAGCCGGTGTCGGGGCGTGTCGGTTGGATGCCGAATGTAACGAGTCCTTTAGATTCAAACGCAAACTCTGCGGCTGTTTGTAACGACTGCTGAAAACTTTTTTTATCTTTTATTAGATGATCAGCCGGAAGAGTAATTATTACTGCATCATTCTTTATTTCATTTATTACTGCGGCTGCCAGCGCAACACAAGGCGCGGTATTTCTACCAACCGGTTCGGCAACAATATTATCTTTAGGAATTTGCGGAAGTTGTTCTTCAATTAATGCTTTTTGAACTTTGTTTGTAATTACAAAAATTTTATCCGCATCTATAAATCCGTCTAACCTGTTTACGGTTTCCTGTATCATTGAAAACTCGCCGAAAAGATTCAGCAGTTGTTTTGGCAGTGTTTTACGGCTGCGCGGCCAAAAACGAGAGCCGACTCCGCCAGCCATTATAACAGCATATTTTTCCATTTTATTCATCTCCGAAATTTTAGTTCGCAATATAAATAGAATTTATGATTTATGATTTATGATTTATGAATGTTTGCGATTTGAAATAACTTTGATACTATCTGCTGGAA
>JAIOIM010000269.1 GCA_019912505.1 Ignavibacteriaceae bacterium | reverse complement strand
GGTAAAGTCTGTGGGTTCATTATTAATGTATAAAAAATTACCACTCGCACGATCCATTAAATTTAATCCGCCGCTTGCAGTCCCTATCCAAAAATTATTGTTTTTGTCTTCAAGTATTGAGTAAATATGTGTGTGGCTTGGACCTTTGCCGTTCATCGCATAAGGGAAAGATTTTATTCTGTTTGATTTGATATTATATGAATAGAGACCGCTGCCGCTTGCCCCGAGCCATAATAATCCTGACTTATCTTCATAAATAGATTGGACCCTTTCAATGTTGGAAATTTCTCCGCTGAGTGAAATCGGTACAATCCTTTCTATCGGAATATTTTTGTCCCACCCGCCGGAATAAGATATTTTATTGAGCCCGCCTCCTTTAGTCCCAATCCAAATATTTCCTTTGCTGTCTTCTTTAAGTGAAAGAATATAATTTGCCGAAAGCGATTTTTTGTTATTCGGTTCATTTTTAAAGACTAATAATTCATCGGTATCGATATTTAATAAGTTCAAAGCCTCAGGGCTTCTCGTTCCAAATAAGGTGTATCCAAACCTATCTTCAATAATTGGTCCGATACCTGTTCCGCTGATTGTATTTTTTTGATCGGGAATTCTTTTTACTAAACGAAACTCATTTTTTATTTTGTCAATTTTGGAAAGTCCACTTTGGGTTCCAATCCAAAAAACATCTCCTTTTGATTTACAAAAAGAGAGGATTGAATTGTGAGTAATGCTATTGAGGTTGGAATTTTCATTTTGGAAATACTGTAATTTATCGCTTGTTGGGTTATAGACAAACAAGCCATTTGTTGTACCGATCCAAAACAAATTGTTCTCGTCAACGTATAGTTCCGAATTAAATGTACCCGGACCCGCAATTTTATGAAGCCGGTTTTGCGGTAATAATATCGTTGCGTGCGAAGTTTTAAAGTTAAGTTCTACAATTCCGGTATCACATGAAACATAAAGCAAATCATTCTTTGCAACCAAGTCTCGTATAATTCCAAAATCAATTTTGTTTTGAAAAGGATCTTTTTGAAAATATTCAATTTCTTCACTCAAAATGTTCAGCTTTGATAATCCTTTGATCGAGTTAAACCATATTGTATTTGGTTCGCCAACAACAATGGTTCGAATATAGTTTGTCGGTTCTTTGTCACTCTTATTATTTTTAGTTTTTTCAAATTGCTTAATCTTTCCTGTCTGCACATCTAACCGATTCA
>JAIOIM010000031.1 GCA_019912505.1 Ignavibacteriaceae bacterium | reverse complement strand
AGTAAAATTAGCGCTACCGGCACAAAACCGATGGCGAGTGCTTTTAATATATCTGCAAATGATTCTATATCAGTATTTCTTCTGCTTAAAAATGAAGAAAGAGCAAGTATAGTTCCAATTTTTGCAAACTCTGACGGTTGAAAACCAAGAGGTCCTAAATCTAGCCAACTACGCGCACCGGATACTTTTTTACCAGCAACAATTACAACAATTAAAAGTAAAAGTGAAAAAAGATAAACCGGCGTTGATAATAACTTAAATGTATTGGTTGGAATTAAGTACGCAATAAAAAATACAATAACTGCAAGCCCAACAAAATACAATTGCTTTTGAAAATTGCCCGCCGCCGCTGAGTTGTTTAACGTGGCACTGTAAACTGCAATTAATCCTATAAGTACAAGCGCAAAGGCTGCAAAAAAAATACCGAAATCAAATCTGTCTTTTAGATGATAATTAATGCGCAACAGCGGCTCCCAATAAATTGTCATTTATTTTTGGAAGTTGAGGAGCATCTTTTTTGTTTAATTTATCTTTTAATAAATATGATTCAATAACTTTTTTTGCAATGGGGGCGGCATAGGTAGCACCAAAACCAACATTTTCTACGACAACAGCTAATGCAATTTTTGGGTTTTCGGAAGGAGCAAACGCAATAAATAAAGCATGATCTTTACCGTGCGGGTTTTGGGCAGTTCCAGTTTTCCCGGAGATATGCAAATCGTTTAATCTTATACTTCCGCCTGTCCCAGCGCCATTTACAACTAGGAACATCCCTTCTTTTACTACATCGAAAACTTCTTTTTTGATTTTCACATCAATCTGTTTAAAGGAAAAAGGATGAAGCTTTTTTGTGTTATTATCTACATAACCTTTGACGATATGAGGGGTAAAACTTTTTCCATTATTTGCTATCAGTGCGGTGTATTTTGCTAATTGCATCGGCGTTACAGAAACCTCACCCTGACCTATCCCCAAGCTTGCCAGAATACTTCTTGGCCAATTTGCCCCGTAGCGTTTTACATAAAAGTCTGTTGTTGGTATAAACCCTGCTGATTCTTCACCAATATCAATACCGGTGTCTTCACTAAAACCAAAACGCCGACTGTACTCGGCAAAATTATCCAACCCGATTTTATAAATTAAATTGTAAAAAAATACATTGCATGATTTTTCTATTGCGTGTATAACATTTATACTGCCGTGTGCACCGTGGCATTTAAACGGTCTGCCGAACATAAAACTGCCGCCGCAAAAGAAAGTTGTTTGCGGAGTTATAACTCCCATATCGAGGGCTGCAATGGCAGCAAGTATTTTGTAGGTAGAACCCGGAGGTTTAAGCGACATTGTAGCACGATTAAAAGAAGGTTTTGCAGGATCGCTGTAAAGTTTTGACAAATATTCGCGAGATGTAACATACGAAAATTCATTCAGGTCATAATCAGGTGAACTTACTAATGCCAGTACTTCACCTGTTGAAGGTTCTATGGCAACAACTGCTCCGCGCATTCCTTTTAACCCTTGTTCTGCCGCAAACTGTGCATCAGCATCAATGGAAAGCATTAAGTCCTCTCCTTTTACAGAACTTTTATCTTCGGTGCCATCTTTGTAACGTCCGATCTCTTTTCTTTTAGAGTCGACTAAAATATAATTAAACCCTTTTTCACCGCGCAGATTCTTTTCATACTCTTTCTCAATTCCATTGTTACCAACATAATCGCCGGGTCTGTAATACTCGTTTTCCTTTGCAAGTTGTTTGGGTGATATTTCTTTTGTATATCCGAACATGTGTGAAGCCATCACCCCTGCCGGATAGCCGCGCTGCATTTCTACAATATAATCAACACCATTTAAGTGTTCTTCATTTTCCTCGAGCCACGAAACTGTTTCAAAACCAATCCCTCTTTTTATTCTAATGGGAACATATTTGGAATAGATTCTATTGTTAAATAATATTTTTGAAATGTAGCCCGGCTCTGAATCGAGAACACTTTCTATAATTCTATTTAACGAAGTGTCATAATCAGCAGGAGTTATACGAAGAGTGTAGGCAGGTATATTATCCGCAAGAACTTTGCTGTTTCTATCAAGAAAAACTCCACGCAGCGGAGTTTGTTCAATTGCTTTTATACTATTGCCGGCTGATTTATCATCATAAGCCTGCTTCTGTACTACCTGCATCTGAAATAGACGAAACCCGAAAATTCCGAATACGGCAGAAATTAAAATATAAATAATTGATCGACGTGTAGAGGAAGCAAAATGTTCTGCTCTCAAAAACTACTCCTCCGTTTATAAAAAATAACAACAACAAAACTTAACACTGATGTATACATACCAGGCAACATGCCCTGCTCAAATAAAAGCAAAAGCAAACTCGACCTAAAATCAATTTGCGTTAAAAATGTATACATTACAGCATCTACTGAAGCGCATAATAACACAATGAATGGAAAAATATAAGACTTAAAATTATGATCCAACCTGTTTTCGTTATAAAAATAACCGGCAATAAAACCTTCAAGCGTCTTTGATAACATCGTGCTTCCAAAGAAACTACCGGTTATAACATCGAAAAGAAATCCATAAACGAAACCCAATACAGTGCCGTACATTTGCCCGTTTCGCAATGCAAACGTAACAAGTAAAATAATAATTAAATCGGGTACGGCACCGTTTATTGCTATAAGCGGAACTATGGTTGTTTGGACTATTAAAAGAGGAAAAAATAATATTATAGAATATAAAATTTCTTTACGCATATCATTTACGATTGTAAAAATTTAATTCTAGGTTGTTCTTTTGCCTGCTCTCCACAATACCAAGAATAAATACATGCTCGATGCGAATAAAATCAACAAAAGGTTTAACAATTACTTCGTTAAAAATCCCCCTCTCAACATTATTCAATTTTACAACAACGCCAACCGGTATTGGTATTGGTACAATGGAACTTAGCTCTGATGTAATTATCCTGTCTCCGGGTTGAACGTCATAAGTTTTCGGCACATTAATCATCACAAGATATTCGCCGTTCCATTTCATCACTGCGTTAATTCTGCTGCGTTCATTTTTAACGGTAAGTTTAAGGTTTTGATTTTTTAAAGTTCGAATAATTGAGTAATCATCAGAAACAGAAAAAACAATACCGGTTAACCCTTTATCTGTAATAACAGGCATACCGGGTCGTACACCGGCATTGGTGCCAACGTTTAGCGTTAATGAATTTTGAGCGCCCGTTAGTGATTTTGAAACAATTGTTGCAGGTATAAGGGGATAGTCTGTCGAATCTTTTAAGTTTATCAGACTTTTTAATTCTCTGTTCTCAATACCATATTGTCTTAGTTGATTTATTTGAAGCATAAGCTCAGCATTCATTTCAGCAAGATGCTCGTTTTCGTTTTTTATTTTTGCTACGTTTATAAAATCGGAAACTACAGATGTGACTAAGGCAAATGTTCCAAATGCAGCTGCGCGAACATTTTTTACTGCTTTGTTTTGGTTGAATGACAGTGCTGTTAAACTGACTACAATTAGAACAACTAAAACAATATACTCTTTAAAACTTTCCCAGAAAATTAAAAATATTCTTCGCATTAATATCTTCTGTTACGAATTAAAACCTTAGAATAGTGATTTAAATTATCGATAACTTTGCCGGCACCGCGCACAACCGCCGTCAAAGGGTCATCGGCAACGTGGACAGGTAAGTTTGTTTCCATTCGTATTCTTTCATCAAGACCCTTTAACAACGCTCCGCCGCCGGTTAACATAACGCCACGGTCTAAAATATCGGCTGATAATTCCGGAGGAGTTCTTTCTAATGATTGTTTTATTGCTTCCACAATCTGAACTATCGATTCATTCAAAGCTCCTCTAATTTCAACGGAGCTTACCTCGGTAGTTTTCGGTACACCGCCAATCAAATCTCTCCCTTTTACCTGTATCGTAATTTCTTCTTTTAAAGGAACTGCAGAACCGACTTCGCATTTTATTGCTTCGGCAGTTCTTTCGCCAATAAGAATATTGTGATTTTTTTTGAAGTATTGCATTATGGCATAGTTCATTTCATCACCGGCAATTCGAATAGACTCCTCGTTAACAATACCTGACAAAGCAATAATAGCAATTTCCGTTGTGCCTCCTCCAATATCAATAATCATGTTACCAACCGCTGCGTCAACGTCCAAACCGATTCCGATTGCAGCCGCCATTGGTTCTGCAATAAGATGTACTTCCTTTGCCCCTGCGTGTTCTGCGCTATCTCGCACTGCACGTTTTTCCACTTCCGTTACACCGCTTGGTACAGCAACAACAATTCTTCTGCTTTGAACTGCTCCGGCTCTTACACGTTTTATAAAAGCTCTTATCATCCCTTCAGCAATTTCAAAATCGGCAATTACGCCATCGCGCATTGGACGAGTAACACGAATTTCTTTGTGCTCCCTACCCTGCATCTCCTTGGCTTTGTTGCCGAGCGCTATAATTTTTTTCGTGTTTTTATCAAAAGCAACAATAGAGGGCTCGTTAAGTACTATGCCCTTACCTTTCACATATATTAATGTGTTTGCCGTTCCTAAGTCCATAGCTATGTCAGCCGATAAAAAATCAAAAAAGCCCATAAATCCTCAATGTTTAAAGTGTCTTATGTCAGTAAATACCATTGCAATATTATTTTGGTTTGCGGCGTCAATAACTTCGTTGTCGCGCACAGAACCGCCCGGTTGAATAACAGCAGATGCGCCGAACTCAATAATTTTGAGTAAACCATCCGAGAAGGGAAAAAATGCATCGGATGCAGCCACAGAATCTTTTAAGTTAAGACCATGCTCATGTGCCTTCATAGCAGCTATTTTAGCGGAATCGATGCGCGACATTTGACCGGCACCGACACCAAGAGTAGTTTTATCTTTTACAAATACTATTGCGTTTGATTTTGTATGTTTAGAAATCTTCCATGCAAACAGTAAATCTTCCATTTGTGCTGCATTAGGTTTATTCTTTGTTACAATTTTAAGTTCATCTTTATTAACAGATTGCCGGTCTGCATTTTGTGCAATTACACCGCCGGGAATATTGCGAAAATTAATCTGATCGGTCAAAACAGGTTTTAATTGTTTCAGCAATCTTCTGTCCCGTTTTTTTTGAAGTATTTTTATTGCTCCTTCTGTAAATGAAGGGGCACAAATAATTTCTAAAAATATCTCATTTAACTTTTCGGCTAATAGTTCATCAACCTTGCAAGTTAAAGCTACTATTCCCCCAAAAGCTGAAACCGGGTCGCACTTTAGAGCTTTTGTATAGGCATCAAAAGCACTTTCACCTGTGGCAGCACCTGCCGGGTTATTATGTTTTATTATAACACATGAATTTGCTCCAAGGTCTTCGACCAATTCAGCAGCAGAAATTAAATCTAAAATATTATTGTATGATAAAGCCTTACCGTGAAAGACTTCAAAATAGTCGTGAAAGTTACCATACAAAGCCGCCGTTTGATGAGGATTTTCGCCGTAGCGCAGCTCCATTTCTAACGGATAATTTAAACGAATGTGAGTTTTTTTTGTTGAAAACTTTTTCTCAAGATAATTGGCAATATACGAATCGTATTGTGCAGTGTACGAAAAAGCAGTTACTGCAAGTTGCTTACGTGTTTCATCTGAAACCGATCCAGTCTTCAACTCTGCAAGAAAATTATCGTACTGATTGGGATCAGTTACTACAGAAACATGTAAATAGTTTTTTGCCGCTGCTCGAATAAGGCTTGGTCCGCCGATGTCAATATTTTCTATAATATCTTCTAAAGTCGAATTCGTGTTTTCAACTGTCTTAACAAACGGGTAAAGATTTACGCAAACAATATCTATAGACGAAATACCGATTGCATCTGCTTGCTTTACATCATTATGATTATTTCGGCGAAACAAAATTCCGCCGAATATTTTGGGATGAAGAGTTTTTACTCTACCATCGAATATTTCAGGAAAACCCGTTATACTGCTAATTTCAGTAACGCTTACGCCAGACGCTGAAATAATTTTTGCCGTATTTCCGGTGGCAATAATAGTATAATTTAATAGTGATAATTCTTTTGCGAAATCCGCGATATTTGTTTTATCGGACACGCTTAATAAAGCAAACTTTTCCAATTATTTTTTCCGATTAAGTATTACCATACTTATTTATTGAAGTATAATAACACGGTTATCTTTTCTTATTACTTTTTGTTCGGCTATTTTTTTTATTACAAACGGAAGAATTTTATGTTCTTCTTTTAATACTTTTTCTGCAATTT
>JAIOIM010000268.1 GCA_019912505.1 Ignavibacteriaceae bacterium | reverse complement strand
TCGAGCGACTCAGTAATAAGAGCCATCGTATCGTCGCAAACACGCAATTCTTCTTCATCGATAAAAGTATCATAAATTCTGTCAATCATTAAATCGCGCATTTCATTGTCATCAACAAACTGGGTGCCCTTATAGTGTTTGTAACCGAGTGCTTCAAAAAAATCCTGATCAACAATAACCGCACCGGTCGATACAATTGCGTCAACCATGTTGTTCATTACAAGATCGTAAACAACCTTTTTTAAGCCTGCGCTAAAAAGACTTCCGGCAAGTGTTAAAATAACACCACATTTGTCATCCTTAATCATCATATCAAAAATATTAGCTGCGCGGTTAAGCGTCCGTGCCGAAAAAGCCATATCACCCATCGCATCAACAAGAGGAACAACATTGTGTTCCTTTATATCAATATGTTTTATAGTCTCTTTTAAATAATCACTTTTTTTGTTCATTTTTTTTCCTCGTTAGTTTTAATAGCGCAAAGATAAATTAATTTATCGAAAAAATTAATCTAAAATTTCCTTCACCCCGATAAGGTGACTTATTGTTGTCTTACCCATTTTGAATGGAAGGTTCTCTACAAAAACGAATCCAATTTTTTTGTACCACTCAAGTGCGGGTATGTTTTTTTCCATAACCCCAATCCAAATATCGGGAAATCCGTTTTCTTTTGCTTTTGTAAATGCAATTGTCATCAACCTCTGCCCGATTTTCAATTTCTGAAAATCAGGCAAAACATAAATTGATGAAAGGTAATTTTTTTTTTCCTCATCACTAATAGATAATTTTAACCAACCGACAGCTTTACCATCGACTTCGGCAACAAAACAAAATACACTATGTTTGTTATAAAGCTCCTCAAGTTTGCTCAGGTTGTAATTTTGGTTTAGATAAAAATCCAAATCATCTTTTGGAACGAACGAAGAATACGCGCTATCCCATGATTTTTTTAATATATCGTAAACATGCGGGAAATCATTTTTATCCCACGGTCTGAATAATATTTTTGTTTCGTTCATCGTCATTTCTAAAAAAATAATTTTGCGATGCGGAGAATTCCCTGCTTCCACCTTACTCGGTGCGAAATTCCGCTGGCGGCTTGTATATTATCGATATTTTCAAGGTACCATTTGAAATTGCGAATGAGTGCATCTTTATTTGAGTATTTCGGTTTGTAGCCAAGAATATTTTCTGCTTTTTCTATCGAGACAAATGAATCTTTTGAAGCGGTTTCATAAACCCATTTGTAAAGAGGCGACAGCTTCAACGCCTCCAAAAACCGCAGCGTAACTATTATCGGTTTTTCCGGCAGCCCAACAATTTTTTTGCCGAAACCGGCGTAATCGAGAACCGCCTGGTAATCTTCCTTCATTGTGGTAAACTCTTTTGCCCCGATGTTGAATGTATCATTTACTTTTTGTTCATCAAGCGTGATGCATAAGTAAACGGCATCACATAAATCTTCAACATCAAGTAGCTGATACCTGTTTTTACCGCTGCCAATCATCGGAAAACCTTTGCCGTCTTTTGCCCAATCGTAAAGCAAATCAAAAACACCGAGACGCTCTGGACCTATAAATGATTTTGGACGAAGAACCGGAACGCACATTTTATCACGGTATTTAAAACATTCTTCTTCCGCAGCAATTTTTGCGATGCCGTATGGACCAACTCCGTCGAGTTTATCATCTTCAAAAAGAGGATGATGATCAGGTATTCCGTAAACCGCTGTTGAAGAGATATGAATAAATCTTTTTACTCCTGCCCGGTGGGAAGCCTCAATCATATTTTTTGAGCCGTTGATATCGGTTGAAAAAATATCTTCTGCTTTATATAATGGCAGAGCCGCGGCTGTGTGTACCACAACATCGCAACCGGTAACAGCTCTTTTAACGGTTTCTTTATTTCTTATATCGCCGTTGATTATTTCAATTTTATCCTTCATATCAGGATAATCAAAATCGACTATATCGAGTGAAACTATTTCATTTCCGCGGGAGTGTAAGTGCCTAACGAGATTAACACCAAGAAACCCGGCACCGCCGGTTATTAATATTTTCATAATTTTTTTTCATCTATCTAAAAAAACAAAGTCAAAATTAGTAATTTTGGTTTCGGCTTCAAAGATATTTAAACAACAATAGTTTATATTATCGATGGATGTTAAAGTATTGATGATTTGATAACAAAAGACAAACTGTTATTTTTGGAAAAAAGAGTTCAACATAAAAACAAGCTAAACTTACGATTTCCCGCTAAAGGAATTGCGCTATCTATTATTATACATATTTT
>JAIOIM010000267.1 GCA_019912505.1 Ignavibacteriaceae bacterium | reverse complement strand
AAATATATATTTGTATATCATCTTACCACCGATAATTTTTGCGTGACTTCTTTTGTCTCATCACTTTTTTTCATAATAACTTTATAAATATAAACACCATTAGCAACCAAATCGCCGTCCTGATCTCTTCCGTCCCATTCTATTTTATTAAAGTCAGTACTTAAATTTACTGACGGCACCGCAATCTCCCTAATTAGTCTTCCGGCGACAGTAAATATTTTAATTTTTAATTCGTCAGGTTTTTGAGTCAGCCTAAAAGTAAAATGAGTATTGTTTTTAAAAGGATTTGGATAATTATAAACATCGATGATATTCGCTTCATTCATAACACTAAAAACAACCTCATACGCCGGCTGGGTTTCCATTATCCCGTTTACATTTTGAGCGTGAATACGGAACAAATATTCGCCATCCTCTAAAAAGGTATTATATGATATTGCCATCTCTCTGTTAATAGTATCCCGGCTAATTTCTCCAAGTTGATTTGCATACAATTGTTTTCCATTTAGCGAAAGTCTGATTGCGGAAGTATCGCTAACCGGAAACCATGATGGATAATGAAGCGAAATTTCCATTTGAGGCGTGGGTGAAACAAAATCGCCATCAAAAATTTCTTTACCATCTACTTTTACTTCGAGCAATGATTGTGATATTGAGGTTATAGTATCAGCTCGAACCACAAAGGGAACCCTATAAATATTATTGTCTTTAAATAGTTCAGCAATTTTATTTTCCGGATCTACTAAAATATTAAATGCAAAGTCACCATTCCCGGTATATGTGCCCGAAATATATTGCAGTTCAAATTTTTTACCGCTAAACGGAGCAATGCTTACGATTGATTTCATCAGTGTATCAATAGAATTATTCGGTTTAATGAGTTGAACGATTACTTCACATGAAATTGCCCAAGACTCTCCAGCGTTCATTACCGCAAAAACTAAATTCAACGAATCGCCGTTAAATATAGTATCCTTTGTAGTATCTCCATTAAAGATTGTATCTTTATCTGCCCTTACCGTCTGGTAGTTTAATCCCAATTCGGGCGCAGTTTTATACTCCACAGAGAGAGATGATAATGATGGGGAAATATTCCCAGTTTCGGAATTAAATTCAGCCAGCAACTTCATTGTGGGATACGTTTTTGCGTTGATAAAACTTAAATCTGCCATATTATTTGAAAGATTTAAATAACTAAGTGTATCAGCAACACCGTCCGGGTTAATAACAATCGGTTTAAATCTTATAGTTGTTTGGGATTTTAAATTTTGCTCTACCTTCAGCGAATCCCAATAGCCAACCGGACCAATTGTGGAAGTTGTTAATGTTCCGGAATTATAACGTTGGTAAATAGTTGTGTCAATATCAACCCTACCCTGACCTGGAAGAGTAAATCCTTCTGGAACTGAGCCTGGTGCCGCACCCTTTTTGCCGATGATTGCCCAAGAACTACGGAATAGAAGACTATCAATGTAAATACTGCCAAGACTTTTTATTTGATTTTTCAATGGAACTGAGCTCGTACTACCTTCATCACAAACAGCAATTGCTACCAAATACTTACTGGAGAGCGTGTCCAAAAAATTAATGTATGCTGTTGTTGTATTTGTACCTCCTCCAAATAAATCAAAATAATAATAGCCCTTAAAATTGTAGGAGCTATCATCGAACAAGCAAACATGATGTCCTCGCAATGTATTATCTGGTATTAAATTTTGATTGTTAAGTAAAATATTGGCTGTACGACCATCTAAAAAACCTGCAGATGTTGCAATAAATTTAATTTCAAGAGTATCAAACATCACTGAATTATTTTGACGCTTCAAATGATTCAAGATAGAAGTACTGAATGATAGACTATCTCGCAATTTGTATGCGAGGTCCTTGTCGTAGTAAAACGATTGTACCTCGCCAAAAGTTTGAGATCCAAAAACCTTTGATCTTAACCAATATCTTTTATTTTTTTGTAAGTCGTTTAGCTC
>JAIOIM010000266.1 GCA_019912505.1 Ignavibacteriaceae bacterium | reverse complement strand
TTGTTTGTGGGTTGTAAGCAAGATTCCAATTTGCACTGTAATAATTTAAAAATTGATAACTTCCGAAATGGAAAAATCCCTCCGAATTGATGTTTCCGTCAAAATCATAGGTTCGGAAAAATGCTCCGCCAAGCTCGAGGTACCGGTAAAAATCTGTAGGGTCTTTCCACGCATAACCCGCGCCTATATGTGTATTTATTTGATCGGTACGCCAGATAAATCCAAGGTCATTAATTTCAAATCCGGGTGAAATCATACCAAAGGCGGTATTCACAAAAAAATTACCCTTCTGCTTGTTTATATAAAACCTCATAGCGTACCCGTTTAATGATGTTGCGCTGCTGTCTACGCTATAATTTTTTGCATCCGGTCGTTGGAAATAATGGCGCGAACTTCTTTGTATTGAACTGATTCTTTCGGTTGTGCCGGTAACATTGGATGCACCTACCCAGCCTGTAAAAACCCATGTTTTGGAAGAATCGAGAAAAGTCCAACCGTCCAAACCAAAAGTATACGCCCCGCTGTTTATTTCAGAGCGAAGTCTGTCATCCTTAAATGCTCGCTGGGTTACAGTCGACATAAAACCGAGACCTTGAAACCCTTCATTAAATTCTTTTTGCACTCTAAAAACGCCATAATAACTTAGCGGTTCAACTTCGGTTTCAAATCTGTTCCCGTTGTACTCATATTCTGCGTACTCACGTTTTGTTACTGCTTGTATTGTACCGATATTCCAATTTCCATTTAGCTTGCCTGAAAGTTTGGCAGCTCCAAGAATGTGCGTACCGGAAGGAGCGTCGGAGAAATCGTTATTGGGCAGGCTGCCCTCAGGCACTCTTCCGATACGACGGCTGTAAAAAAAATTTGGATTGCTCCAGTTGAAACCCCAGTAACTACGCGCGCCGCCTTGTCCAAAATTAAATATACTCGCGCCTTCTATAAAGAATGGTCTTTTTTCAGAATAGTAGGTTTCAACATCACTTAAATTTATAACTGCGGGGTCTATTTCCACCTGTCCAAAGTCGGGGTTTATAGTTGCATTAAGAGTAAGGTTGGAGCCAATTCCCATTTTTATATCTGCCCCAACACCGGGTAAATATTTTGAACCGTCATTAAAGGGATCGTTTGCGGCAGGGTGCGTGTACTCGGCTTTGGATGTTATGTAAGGAAGTATTTCGAGCTGCGAACCAGGTTTTATATTTTCCATTCCCGTTAAAGAAACAAAGTGCGAGACAAAACCGCTTTCATTTTTAGGTACATAAACGTAATAACTTTTTTCATTTCTTCTGGCAATAACCCTGCTAAAGTTTATCCCCCATTCATTAATATCAGAGTCTTTAAACCTAAGCTGCGAAAATGGAATTTTAAATTCGGCTGACCACCCGTTGTTGTTTAATTTAACTTTACCCTCCCACACTCCATTCCATGAGTCATCATCCCAATCGTCATTAAAAAGAATACCATCGGAATATGAACCTGCAGCATTTAATGCAAAATAATAACCGCTGCGTTTGTCATTGTAAGGGTCTAAGTAGACGGCAAATAGATCAGATTCAACATAATCATCGCGACGCGCTAACCTTGCAACAATGGAATCGGGGGCGGTGTCGTACAAAGTCGCCGATATATAAATAGCGCCTTCATCATAAAGCACTCTCACTTCAGTTTGTTGTGTTGCCTCCTTACCCTCATCCGGATCTCTTTGTATAAATCCGGAAACAACCTGGCTGTTCCTCCAGCATTCTTCATCTAAAATACCATCGATAATAATTGTTTGATTTGATTTAACAGCCTTTATCGCCGATCTTTTTTTAGAATTGCTTAACCCATCAAGAGCGATTACCAATAAAAATAAAATTATCAATCGTACAAAAAACTTCATAATCGGTTCTTTCTTTTTCCGGGTTAGACTTATTAAAATTAATTTTGGTTCTAAATATCAGCCCCTCATTACATAAGCGCATAACTATTATTATGTTTGGTTGATGCCGGTGATAGTCGGTTCTGTAATTATTCTTGTTTAATTTTTATTCTACCCATTGCTGCATTTAGGCGGATGCTGCTTCCGCCGCCGTTTAAAATATATTCTGCCACTGCCTGCCGCCTATCTTTATTAACAGTGTATGATGACTGCGGATAGTCCGATGTTAGTTGCGGGTTTTCTTTATCTTCATTTTTTCGCCAGCCTTTATAGGTTGTTGTTGCACTAATTGTTGCTTTGGCATTTGAAGGAATATAAAGAACAAGATCGCCTATGGTTGTGGATATTACACTATTCGAGTTTTGCGCCGGATTAAGATGAACTTCAACCCGTCCGGATGCCGCATTTACATTTACTTGACCGGTTACATTATAAAGTTTAACATCTCCGCTGCCCGTATTTGCATTTACAGAACCGGACGCACTTTTAATTGAAATATTTCCGCCTGATGTGTAGGCGCTTACCTTTCCCGAAACTCTGCCTAACGAAATATTACCGCCCAACGTATTAACATTTGCCTGTCCGCGAACATCACCAACTATAATATTTCCACCCGCAGTAGAAACGCTTGCATCCGAACCAATACTTCCAACAGCAATACTTCCACCGCCTGTTGATATTTTAGTTCTTCCGCCAATTTCACCTATTGTTATATCACCACCGGCTGAATAAAACTCGGCATCACCGGTAATATTATCAGCTTCCAAATCACCGCCGGATGTTCTAATTCGTACAGAGCCTTTTACCTTTTTCAATAAAATATCACCGCCGCCTGTTGAGCCGCTTATACTGCCGGTTAACTCATTCTTCAAAATAAAATCTCCCGCGCTAAGTTTAAACTCGCAGTTAAATAAAGAAGGAACATTTATTTCTATGTCGCCTGAGTAAGAACCAAAAGCATTAAATTTAATTGTATTTCCATCCTTGTTTATTATTACATCATCAGACTCATTCTCTTCCCCCTCGTATACAACTCTTACTTCGCTTTTATTCCAGGTAGAAAATAAAACATCGCCGTACGAACTATTGATAATAATTTTGCCACCGATATTTACATTGAATGATTCCGTTACTTGTGCGTAGTTTATGGCGCTTAACAAAACAAATGCGGAAAAATATTTTAAAGTAGTTTTCATTTTATCCCCTGCAATACTGTTTTTGCATGCAGCCGTACGTAGCTGTTTTCATCGTGCTCAATTTTTTGCTTAAATATATCCCGCTCGTCACTATCTAATTTATATCCTGATTTTACGGCTCCCGACAAACAGTTGATTGCCTCAATACGCAAAGCTGAATTATCATCATTTATCAAAATAAAAAGAGCAGTTTGTTTTATTTTTTCATCAAAAGGCAAACGACGAAGCATAAGTAAAGCTTCTCTTCTAACGCCGGGGTTTTGGTCATACTGTGCTGTTATTATCAACGCATCTATTACCTCGTTATCTACAATTTTTTGATTTGCTGAACTTATAAGATTAATTGAGTTTAATCTTACGCCAGGGTTTTCTTCATTCAGCATAGAAAAGGCAAGAATGCTTTGGATTTTTTCATCATCTATTTTTCCTTTCATTCTTACCGGTTTTACAGCATTGAAAGTAAACTCCACCTCGCCGTCGGAAGCATCGTTATCAATAAAATTTACATTATTTATTTTTACATCGCCTCTGAGTTTAAAATTATCTTCCGGTAAAATTGAATTGTCAACTATAAGATGGGGGGGAGAACTAAAAATAAAATAACCGATGGTTAAACCTAAAATCAACGAAGCCGCGCCTGTATAAACAAGTTTGTAACTTCTTGTAAATGATCCGGTAATAATTCTTAAAAAGCCTGTTATAAAAGATGTTTTGTTTTTTTCAACACGCAGTGCGGCTCTTAGTTCCCTTCTGGCTTCATACAAAGATTTATCATTTACATCGTTAATTTTATCTTTATTTAAAAAGGCAGCTAACATCTGTACATCCTCAAGCTCCGCACGGCACTCCGCACACTCATTCAAATGATTTTTAAGCAGCACAACATACTTTTGCTCAAGCTCGCTAAAAACAAACGGCTCAATCAATTCTTTTATTTTATTATGTTCCATAAATTCTCCGGTCAATAATTATATATATAGCTCAACAAGCTGAACTCTCAGTTTGTGTACAGCTTCAAAAAGATATTTTTTAGAAGTGCCTTCGGTAATATCTAACATTAAGGCTATCTCCTTCAGTTTGTAACCTTCGTAGTGCTTTAATGTAAATACTAATTTTTGTTTTGGCGATAAAGTATCGAGAGCATTATTTATTCTTTCGCCAATTTCATTTCCAAGAAGTATATTTTCCGGCGATGATGATTCATCCGCAGCTATACTATTTCCCGGACTGTATTCATCATCGTCATTTTCGTTGGCACCCAATGGAATTGTTTCGTGTCTGGATAATTTTGATTTATATGTAAGGCAGACGTTAACAGTAATCCGAAAAAGCCAGGTGGAAAATTCACTTTTAAATTTGAAATTTTTTAAGCCTTTGAATACACGAAGAAAAACTTCTTGATAGACGTCTTTGGCATCATCCTCATTTCTGGTGTATTTTAGTGCTATAGAAAGAACATTCCGGTCGTGCCGGTAAATAAGCTCTTCAAATGCAATTGTATCGCCGTTATTTGCTTTTTGAATTAATTCAAAATCATCTGGCGCCATTCGACTATCCTTATTTCTAAAAGGTTAGACTAAAATAACAAAAAAAGGTTGGTGAGAGAAAAGGAGGAAATTGAAAATTGATAGTTGATAATTAAAAGCAGCGGAAGGATTGATTTACAAGTATATTATTTATGATTTTCTACATCTCATTTATGCGGAATATTTTTTATAAAAAAAGTTGGAGTTACAC
>JAIOIM010000265.1 GCA_019912505.1 Ignavibacteriaceae bacterium | reverse complement strand
GAAGAAGAGTATTTAAAAATTTTCCTGTCACTATAAGTAAATTTAAAGATCAGAGGAATAATTTTTCTATACTGGACCCTTTTTCCTCAAAAGAGCATGCGACCATCATTAACCCCGAACCCGGTAAGTTTATGCTTACCGACCACAGCAAGAACGGAACTTATTTAAATGGGCAGCTAATTAATGATACTTCGGTATTATTAGATACAACTTATAATGAAATTAAAATAGGTAAAACTCTTTTAAGAGTTTCATACGGAGCCGTTTCTAAAAAAGGTATGAAAACTTTTACAGCAATTATGTCTGTAACGGCAGTAATAATATTTAGCGGATTATTGTTTGCTTATTTAAATATTTTTGAAAGTGTACCGGGAATAAAAATATCGCAACTTACGGATGTACCGGATACGGTCTATATTGATAAGGAGTTTCAATTCGGATTTCAACATTCTCAAACTGGCAATTCTATCCCTACTAAATTGGTAATTGCGCCATTTGGCATTAATGGGGAAAAGATAGAAACCTCATTAAACGATAAATCCTTTAAGTACACAGAAATTGATTTAAGTGGTTTAAGTGAAAAAAAAACAACATTCGCAATTATGCTTAAAGGAAATGAAAACAGCACAAGTAACTGGTTAGAAAAAAAAGTGTTATTAATGAAACCAGCCTACGCAACCATTATAGATAACCTAAGGTTACCCGCTGAAGTAAAAATAAATCAAAATTTTAGTTTTGATTTTGATATATCAAGTGGATATCCCCAAAGCGAACTGATGATGAATATTGCTGATGGAACTGGTGCCACTGCAATACGACAGCTTAGCGAAACTAATAAGCAATGGGTGTTTAATAATTCCGGCTCTCAAGAATTAACGATTCAATTAGTCCTTACAAATGGAAGTAGTCCTAGTAATATAATTCGTAAACTAATTAATGTAGTTCCAGATTTCCCTCCACCTACAATAGAGTTTACTTCAACACCAAGAATATTTAATAAAGTTTTAATGTTAAGCTTTATTTTTAAAGACAGCAGATTTACTGATCCAATTGATTTTAGAGTAACATTGAACTATAAGAAAGAAGGAGAGCCTAACTCAACTCGAATAGAATTGAACCCTGCAACCGGACTGATTAATCACAGGTTTGAAGAATCAGGATCATATAGTATTTGGTATGAAATTCGCGCAAAGGATGGGCGAAAAGGAACATACGGTAGACAAACTCTAACGATTTAAGCTATGATTAAATTTGATAAATTTGAAGTTATTAAAAAATTAGGGGAAGGAGGAATGGCTCGCGTATTTCTTATTAAGGGTCAAAATAATGCAAATTATGCATTAAAAGAATTAAAAAATGAGCTCCTTTCGGATGATGTAATTGTTAAAAGATTTTACCATGAAAGTCACTCAATAAAAAGCTTTGAGTGCGAAAATATTATTAAAATTATAGCCCCTACCCGTTGGGTTAAAGTTTTTAAAGACGACCGTACAATTGGGAAGGCGTACGTTTATGTTATGGAGTATATAGAACATCTTTCATTGAAGGATATATTACTTCAGAAGCAATTGTCCATTAAAGATAGCCTATCTGCTTTTGCGGGCCTTGTTACCGCATTAGAATATGGACATTCGAAAGGCGTTGTGCATAGGGACGTAAAACCTGCAAATTTATTAATTAAAGATGGCTCTGATTTATCACAAATAGTTTTGACTGATTTTGGTATTGCAAAAATTCATAAAAGCTTAAAAAATGAAGCAGGTGAGTTGACCGTTGAATTATCAATTTTAGGAGCACCTGCTTATATGAGCCCCGAGCAAATATCAAACTCAAAAAAAGTTACGAATAAAAGTGATTTATATTCTGCCGGGATAGTATTGTACGAGATGCTTACAAGTAAAAAACCATTCACAGGTGATAAATGGGATGTAATTGCACAGCATAAAGATCCAAATTTAAAACCAACTCCTCCTCAAAAATTAAATCCACTTGTCGACAAAAGAATTAATGATTTAACCTTAAAACTACTTGAAAAAAATCCCAAAGACCGTCCCCGGGATGCGCATGAAGTATTAAATTTGTTGTCTGACTTTAGTACCACAACTATAAGTTATTCGAAAAAAGATTTCACGCAGGTAATTTACAAATCAAACCCCGGTGTTAAAATTGATTACTCACATAATGGAAAGTTATACACTCAATCTTATTCAAATTTTCCTATCAAAATAGGACGATATGCACAAAGTGCCCCCAACGAACTAAAATTTAATCTTCCTCCCGAGCTAAAAGGTGTATCACGTATACATTGCGAAGTTTTTTTGAAAGATAATAATCAGGTATTCATAAAAGACAGC
>JAIOIM010000264.1 GCA_019912505.1 Ignavibacteriaceae bacterium | reverse complement strand
AGATAAATTTTTCTCTAACTTACCGCTATTTGCTATTACGGCATTTGATACTATTTGAGTACAATCATTTTTTTTATAAAAATATGCTCATCTGTTTTTAACTCATAAAAATATATTCCAGAAGTAAGCCCCATAGCATTAAATTCAATCAAATGCTTACCCGGCCTTTGAATCTCATCTACAATTATCGCCTTTCTCTGCCCAATTATATTAAATATCGACAAACAAACATGACTTCTCTTAGTTAGATTGTATTCAATATTGGTTTTGGGATTAAACGGATTCGGATAGTTCTGATACAACTTAAATTCCAATGGAAGGTTTTCTCTTACTTCAATTATTCTTGAGTAATTGAATGTTCCATCAAAATCTATTTGTTTTAATCTGTAGTATTGAACAGCACGAATCAATGAATGATCGATAAAGGAATATTCATTTTTTTCTGTGCTTGTACCTTTGCCGTTGATGAAGGTTAACTCATCCCAATCTTTTTTATTAAATGATTTCTCGATGATAAACCCTCTGTTGTTTACTTCTGTGGCGGTCTTCCATTTTAATGAAACCGATTTATCTACAAAGTCTCCCGTGAATGAAAGTAGTTCTACTGGAACATTTGTTGTATCCTCGTATCGTAGAATTAATCCCTGTGTTCCAACAAAAAAACCTTTGTCATTTGTAGGAGCATTAAAACTCACTAACCCTGTTGGAACAGTTTCAGTAAATTCCACCCAAGAATTACCATAATTATTGGTGATGTAGTACCTAGAAAATCCTATTATGATCCAATGAACTGGATCCGGGAAATGAAAAAACTTTCGGGATCCTACAACCTCCGGAACGGCGATCCAATTCAACCCTCCATCAACGGTTTTGAAAAGTGAATTAAATATTGAGGAATATTTTGTAACCCATCCAGTGTCTGGGTTTAAGAAATAAACATCATCTGAACCGATACTACTTGCATTTGTTTGTTGTGTCCAGATTTCACCTCCATCGGTTGTTTTACATGGGATACTTCCAGATGTCCATCCGTAAACAGAATCTACGAAATAAATATTTGTGAAAGTCTGTAGATTAAAATTTACACTCCAGTTCTCACCGCCGTCTGTTGTTTTATATATTTTGTTTCCTCCAACAGCCCAGCCGTCTTGCTCATTAACAAAAAATATTCTACTTACTCCACCCGTGCCGTTTGCTGCATACCAGTTTACTCCTCCATCGGTTGTTTTGTATATTTTATCACTTCCCAAAAACCCGGTAAGGCTATCAATAAACAGAATAACAGAATTATACTCCGGACTATTTTCAATTTTACTATAACTATTTCCTCCGTCTTCTGTTTTATAAACCTTTTCACCCAAATCAGCGCATGTTAAATAACCTACATTCTCATTTATAAAAAAGACGTTGCTCCAACTTTCATTAAGAATTAATTTATACCAATTATCTAATCCACCAGTTCTTTTATAGATCTTTAAATTCATTCCAACAGCATAACCCGTGCCGTCAGATAGCAGGCTAACGCCCCACTCGCCCCCTTCCCCAGCATGAAACCAATTCATTCCCCCATTGGTAGTTTTCCAAATTCCAAGATTTTCTCCGCCTACTGCATAACCGGTTGAGGTATCTGTAAATTGTATTGCATTCGCATCATAAGGAAGTTCGTCATTAAGATGCCATGTGTTCCCACCGTCTGATGTATAAGCCACCTGATACCATTCACCGGCGGCTATTATATGTAATGGATCTATAATATCAACACAATAAAGCGCATTGGTTGTGCCGGTTTGTATATCTGTCCAGCTTTCTCCTCCGTCTGTCGTTTTTAATATTGACCCGTTCCCTAATGTAATAACGCCCAAATTTTCATCAAGAAAATCTATTGCCCAGTAAGAAATATTAGGATAGCCAATATCAACAGATTGCCAGTTTACACCTGCATCGGTTGTTTTTAGCAGTGTTCCTCTCAAACCGCACACCCATCCAAGAGTATCATTAAGCATT
>JAIOIM010000263.1 GCA_019912505.1 Ignavibacteriaceae bacterium | reverse complement strand
GGTAAATCCAAAGTTGCTAATATCTTTTTTAGACCATCACCATCTTTGATTGCTGTTTCAATTAATAACATTAAAAATGATGTTGAATTAGTTATTAATAAACCGGTAACTTTAAACTATTTAGATTTCGTTAAAAATTTACGATCTGCAAGAGTAAAAACAGCTGAAATAAACTTTGCGAATCATAATTCTAATGGCGATATAACGGAACTTATTTCAGATAAAGATAATACTTATGCTGAACTTTTTCCCGGTGAATATATGGATTTTAGTTTCAGGGTAAATAAAAAATCGGATAAAACGAAATATTTTTTGTGCACAATTGGAAGATATGAAACTGATAGTTCATATTTCAATAGCAATTCACAAATTGCATCCAACCAAGAGATAAGTCAGCCGATTTCAGAATATAAATTGTTCGAAAACTTCCCCAATCCATTCAACCCATCGACTATAATTTCATACCAGATACCAAATGACGGTATGGTTACATTAAAAATATACGACATACTCGGCAGAGAAGTATAAACACTTGTTAACGAATACAAAACAAAAGGGCGTTACGAAGTAACCTTTGACGCCAGTTCCGCCGCCGGATTAGCGAGCGGTTTGTATATTTACGAAATAAAAAGCGGAGATTATAAGGCATCTAAGAAGATGACATTGTTGAAATAATAATTCTGATATTGTAGGAGGTAATATGATTAGAGCAGGCTAATAAGTTCTTGTAATTATTTTTGTTAGTGACATTTCTAAAGAGTTCTGAGTACTGACATTTCTAAAGAGTTATTACATTTGTAAAAAAGCTGAGAATATTGAAATGAACAATAATATGCTTGCTAAGCAATCCTTCCTAATTTTTTTCTTTATTGCAAATCTGTATCCACAAAATAATTTTGTAATTGAAAAGTGCAATAGTACTTCACCAAATGATACTATTAATCCCTCAAGTTATTTTCCGATGTCAGTAAACAATTTTTGGCAGTATTCTTTTTTAAATGATGTCATCAAAGAAGAGTTTGTATATAAAGATAGTACCCTAAGCGACAGTAGTAAAGCCTACTATCTTTTAACGAACGGGGTTCCTTTCATATACCCTAATTACATTATTAAAAATTATAATGTTTACAGCGGGCATCCTTTACCCGAAAACAGGGACTTTTATTGGAAACTTGATGCAGAGTTAAATGAAGAATGGTGGGTGTACCGTTGGACTGGTGATACTACACAGGGAGTTTACAGAAAAGTTGACGCTATTTTTGATGATACTTATTTAGGAGAAAATACATCGTTCAAAGAAATTTCTGAATATACGCGTGAATTATTAATTGATAGTACTTATTTAGATATTTTTAGATTTAGATACTGGCTCGCTGCAGGTTTCGGTTTAGTTATAACTACTACGGATCAAATGGGTGAGCCGCCAACATATTTAAATTCCGCTATAATCAATGGCGATACAATCGGCACTATAGTAACTGTGAAAAATATAGAAAAAGAAAATTTACTACCGGAAATAGAATTATTACCGAATTATCCGAATCCGTTCAATAGTATTACTAATATTAATTTTGTTTTAAGAAAACCGAGCTTTATACATCTTTCACTTTTTAATGTATTAGGGCAAGAGATTAAAACCATTCGGAACGGATTTTTTAGTATCGGCGAATATTCAGTAAAAATAGATATGGAAGTATTGTCAAGCGGTATATATA
>JAIOIM010000262.1 GCA_019912505.1 Ignavibacteriaceae bacterium | reverse complement strand
GCATTAAAAATAACAATATTTTTTTAATAATCCATTAGTTTATTTAGATGAATAAAATATTTGTTAGTTTTTCATAAATTATCATATTTCGAAATGTAAGTTTCTAATTATCTAATTGAACTCCGGCAAGTATTGGAGAGGCTCGTACAATTAAGCTCACAGCAGAATCGACTTTTTGATGCTTGAAATTAAATAATAAAATTTGGCTGACTTAGTTTCCGAAGAATGAAATTGTGATTAATGAAGTAATATTTTTAGATGATGTAAAAATTTATCTATTAATAAACTGTGGTTTTAAATTGATATTCATAACACCTTTAACTAATTTTACTACGCTAAATTAGAATTTTAATCAACTTTAGAAATAACAAACAAAGGAGTCAAAATGGCTATTAAAATAGGTATAAACGGTTTTGGACGAATAGGCAGATTAGTGTTTAGAAGAGCGTTGGAGCTTGGCGGATTTGATTTTGTAGCAATCAATGATTTAACAGATGCAAAAACACTTGCTCACTTATTAAAATATGATTCTGTCCACGGTAAATTTAACGGCGTAATTGCTGTTGAAGGTGATGAAATAATAGTTAACGGCGACAGAATAAAAGTTACCGCCGAAAAAGACCCGGCAAACTTAAAATGGGCTGAACTTGGTGCTGATGTTGTTATCGAATCAACCGGAGTTTTCCGCAGCAAAGAACAATGCATGAAACATATAGAAGCCGGTGCTAAAAAAGTAATATTAACAGTTCCGCCAAAAGGTGCTGTTGATGCAATGGTTGTTCTCGGTGTAAACGATGAAATTTTAAACGGCAGCGAAACAGTTCTTTCTAACGCTTCCTGCACCACAAACTGTCTCGCCCCGATGGTAAAAGTTCTAAACGATAAATTCGGTGTTGAAAAAGGTTTTATGACAACTGTGCATTCATATACAAACGATCAGCAGCTTCTCGATCTTCCTCACAAAGATTTAAGAAGAGCAAGGGCAGCAGCGGTTTCGATAATTCCTACAACCACCGGCGCTGCTACTGCAGTTGGAAAAATTATCCCTGAACTAAAAGGAAAGCTCGATGGTTTTTCACTTCGCGTGCCTACACCTGACGGTTCACTTACTGATTTAGTAGCAACTTTAAAAAAAGAAGTAACTAAAGAAGAAGTTAATGCCGCAATGAAAGAAGCAGCCGAAGGTTCGATGAAAGGTATTCTTGAATATACCGAAGACCCAATTGTTTCTATTGATATCGTTGGAAACAGTCATTCATGTATCTTCGATGCCGAATCTACAATGGTTAACGGTAATCTGGTTAAGGTTGTCGGCTGGTATGATAACGAATGGGGGTACTCCTGCCGCGTTGTTGACCTTATAAAAAAGAGCTTATCATAAATAGTTATAAAAAATTAATTATTGTTTAAGAGTTATTTGGGAGGCGGATTTTGTCCGTCTCTTTTTTAAATAAAATAGCTCCTTAACTTTTCCAGCATAATATTCTTTCATAGCCGTATCTAAGGCATTTATTAAATGTATGATAGGAATAATAAAATGAATAAATTATCGATTGATAAAATAGAACTAAAAGAAAAACGTGTGCTTGTGCGCGTTGATTTTAACGTACCGCTCGATGAAAATCTTCAAATTACAGATGATATTAGAATTAGCTCTGCACTGCCTACTATAAAAAAAATTATTAGTGAAGGCGGTAAAGCAATTTTGATGAGTCACCTCGGTCGTCCTAAAGGAGAAATAAACAAAAAATACTCCCTTTTACCAGCTGCAAAAAGATTGAGCGAATTATTAAATAAAGAAGTTAAACTCGCACCCGATTGTATAGGAGATGAAGTTGAAGCATTGGTAAACAGTATGAAGCCGGGTGATGTTGTGCTTCTTGAAAATTTAAGATTTCATAAAGAAGAAGAAAAAAATGTGGCTGAGTTTGCTGAAAAGTTAGCCAAGCTTGGTGATGTTTATGTAAACGATGCTTTTGGTTCTGCACATCGTGCGCATGCTTCAACTGAAGGGGTTACTAAATATATTAAAACTTGTGCAGCAGGTTATTTGATGCAAAAAGAATTGGATTATCTCGGCGGTGCAGTTTCAAATCCCCAAAGACCCTACGCAGCTATTTTGGGCGGTGCAAAAATTTCGGGAAAAATTGATGTGATTATGAATCTTTTTGATAAGGTTGATACTCTAATTATAGGCGGCGGAATGGCGTTTACATTTTTCAAAGCAAAAGGTTATGAAATAGGCAAATCGCTGTTAGATGAAGAAAAAATTTCCGTTGCAAAAGATGTGCTTGAAAAAGCAAAGAGCAGCGGTATAAAATTTTTACTCCCCGTGGATGTTGTAGTTGCCGAAGAATTTAATAACGATTCTCCCTCAACTGTTGTCGCAGTTGATAAAATTCCATCAGATAAAATGGGATTGGATATAGGACCCGAATCCGTTAAATTA
The DNA here is from genome assembly GCA_019912505.1 of Ignavibacteriaceae bacterium. Classification (GTDB taxonomy): domain Bacteria; phylum Bacteroidota; class Ignavibacteria; order Ignavibacteriales; family Ignavibacteriaceae; genus CG2-30-36-16. The sequence continues at coordinate 2,363 of JAIOIM010000262.1, read as the reverse complement.
TTCACCCAGGAAATTGCAGCGGCAAAAACAATTGTGTGGAATGGTCCTATGGGTGTTTTTGAAATGGACAATTTTGCTAAAGGAACATTTGCAGTAGCCGATGCACTGGCAAAAGCAACGGAAACCGGTGCTATCACTATAATAGGCGGCGGCGACTCGGCTGCGGCAATTTCAAAAGCAGGTTTAGAAGATAAGGTTTCGCATGTATCAACTGGCGGCGGCGCATCTCTCGAATTTCTTGAGGGGAAAGTACTGCCCGGTGTGGACGCCTTAAGCGAAGCATAAAACTGATGTGGATTACCCTCGATGTTTTTGCATCATCATAGGTTTTTCTCGATGAAAAAATAAGGATTATTAAGTGAATAATTATAGAAATCCCGGTTTCGGCGGGTTCAGTTTATTTCCGCCGGTACTAAAAAATTTATTGATAATAAACGGAGTAGTTTTTGTACTCCAGTTTTTGTTGAACAATATGGTAATCGGCGAGCTGCCGGGGTGGTATGTTATAAATAAATGGTTCGCGTTAAACCCTATTAGTGGTTTGGACGCTGCCGGTATGCCGTATAATTTTCAGGTATGGCAGTTAATTACGTATCAATTTATGCACGGTAATTTTTCACACATTTTATTCAACATGTTTGCCCTTTGGATGTTCGGTATGGAAGTGGAAAATATGTGGGGCTCAAAAAAGTTTTTATATTTTTATCTCTCAGCCGGCATAGCCGCGGGACTTCTCCATTTGTTCCTCTCTCCGTTGCTTGGCGGCGGTGCCGCGGTAACAATCGGCGCCTCCGGTTCTATTTTCGGTGTTCTTACGGCATTTGCTCTCTTGTTTCCGGATAGATTAATTTTCTTATATTTCTTCATCCCTGTAAAAGCAAAATATTTAATTGCCGGTATGATTTTACTTGAGTTTCTGCTTGTTGACAGTGCCAACAGCGGTGTTGCACATCTTGCCCACCTTGGCGGCGCGTTGCTCGGGTTTATTTGGATTCTCGCTGATCCCTCAATAAATGCCGACATAAAAAGAATGTTTAAAAGAAACCCTTACCAAACCAATAAGCCTAAAAATCCTTTTGGTTCGATGGGCGATATGTTTAAGAAAAAAGATAAGCCAATTGAAGATGCAACTTTTTACGAAGTGAATGATAAGAATACTGAACAAAGTTTTTCGCAGAAAGAAATTGATGCGATACTCGATAAGATTAGTCACTCAGGATACCAAAACCTAACCGAGCACGAAAAGAAAATTCTTTTTGAAGCAAGCAAAAAGATGAGATAAATGGAGATGAAAATTTTAAAATCAGCGGTTATTCTTTTGCTTTTAGTGATAACCGCTGTTTTCCTTTTTCCGTCATGCAATAACGGAAAAGTTATTCCCGAAGAAAAATTTATAAGGCTGTATACAGATATTGTAATTGCACAGGATACAACAGCCGAAGCATATAACGGGATGGTTAAGATACGAACCGAAGTGTTAAAAAGATTTAATGTTACTGAAAAAGAATATAACTCAACCCTCGATTATTACAACGCAAAACCTGAACGTTGGGAATTATTTTTTGATAAAGTTATTTTTTATGTAGAAGAACTTAAACAAAAGGCTGCGAAGAAGCCTTAAATTTTGCAATAGCAATTCTAATCAGCGGATACGAAACCACACCCGGAAGCCTGGTCTTTAATTCCTTCAAATCTTTATAACCCTTTTTTATTTCATCGAAAGTTGATTGAAGTATATTTGAATCATACAAATAGGAAATCTCGGTATCTGGGAAAAACTCTAAAATAGTTTCAATTTGCATCGATATAACGGCTTCGGTTAAATTACGTAGTGATGCAATATCTTTTAACGGATACCCTTTTTTCAGCAAGCTAAGCGTCTCACTTAAAAAAGAGGGGAGCTGTTTTGATTCTTCTTTTTTAGCTTCATCTGCTGAGAACAATTTTTCACCGGTGCCGAATTCTTTTATCGACTCAAGTAATTCTTCACCGATTTTATTATACATCCTGTTGTTTACACCTTCAATATTAAATAGTGCGCTTTTTGTCGTAGGTTTATTTTCTGCTATTTTTATCAGTACTTCGTTAGGACAAATTATATCCGCCGACTGACCGAACCTTTTTGCCGCCTTTTTTCTTACATCGGTTAAAAAATTGTACAACTCAAGATTTTTTTCATAACCGGTGTCCTCCTTTTTTATCTCTTTCTCCGGTTCGATACGTCTTAAAATTTCGATTCCCTTATCATCGAGCATAACTAATTTACTACCCGATTTTTCTTTTCTAATAAGTTTATCCGAAATCATTTCTTGAAGTACATGCTTCAAATCATTTGCATCGTAGTTGGCACAGCCGCCGTATGT
>JAIOIM010000261.1 GCA_019912505.1 Ignavibacteriaceae bacterium | reverse complement strand
TATGATCCGTTAGCTAACGGAATGATTTATGAATTTTGAATTATGATTTGTGATTTATTTTTTATTAACCTGGGTATTTACTATTCTTCCGTTGATAACATTTCTCTCAATTTGTAAATATTGCGGAACTTGGTGTTTGTTAACATTCTCGATAAAATGATAAAAATTTTAGTAATTACAAAATTCTTTTACCCATGCTTGAAGCTATAACATCTGCGGCAAAACGGGCGCTTTTATTTCGCTCATCAATAATCGGGTTTACTTCTGCAACTTCAAACGAATTCATACAGCCGCACTCAGCAATAGCTTCCATCAGCAAATGCGTCTCGCGGTAGCTTAAACCGCCCGGTACCGGAGTTCCAACACCCGGTGCAATCGTTGGGTCTACGCTGTCCAAATCAAAACTTACGTGTATGTGGTCTACATTTTCTTTGAACTGTTTTAGAACTTTTACAATAATTCTATGTATCCCCAATTTATCAACATCCGACATAGTATACACGGGTAGTTTTAACCTTTTTATATTCTCTCGTTCTTTTATGTCAATGCTTCTTATTCCTATCAATGCCATGTTTTCTGGTTTTACTTTTGGCGCGTGACCGTAAAAGTTTACAAGTTTTTCGTGTCCTAATCCTATTGAGGCAGCTACAGGCATACCGTGAATATTTCCCGATGGAGTAGTCATATCGGTATTCATATCGGTGTGTGCATCAATCCATATTACACCGAGCTTTAATTTTTTCTTTCGGCAGTAAGAAGATATACCGGCAATTGAACCGAGCGCCATCGAATGATCGCCCCCGATGCAAAGCGGAAACTGACCGTTTTCCAAAGCATTTTCAACTCTTGATGCTAACACTTTTGATGTCTTTAAAATTTCAGCAAGATATTTCAGCTTCGGATTTGTTATTGTTTGCTGCTCCATTATTTGAATATGAACATCACCGCTGTCGATTACAGTATAACCGAGTTCGCGCAAGCTGTTTTCTAAACCTGCTATTCGTAATGCAGATGGACCCATATCAACGCCGCGGCGCCCGGCTCCAAGATCCATCGGGAAGCCGATAATATTTACAATTTTATTTATTGAAGTTTTCATAACCATTAAATTGTTAAGAGTAGATGCACTAATATAAGATTC
>JAIOIM010000260.1 GCA_019912505.1 Ignavibacteriaceae bacterium | reverse complement strand
ATCATAAATATTATTGAGCTTATCAATTTTACCAGATTCACTATAATCCACCGAATAAGAGAGAACTTTCAAATAGCTTTCAATATCAATTCTTTCCGTTACAATAATTAGTTGGTTTATTTTTTTAACTGCCTCATTATGCGGTAAAGGTAAAACATATCTAATTATAATGCTTTCGGTTGAATCCAAAATGGAATTTTTTGGCAATTGCTCAAGGCTTGAGATTTTTGATTCAATACTTTGAGCAAAAAAAGGGGTATTCCCAACTATCAAAATCATAAAGCAAATAACAACATTCCAACACTTTTGCATCTCAGCTCACAAATAAATTACAGAAATAGATTAAATGATGTGTCAATTGATAAAATGACACATCATAGTTGCCAAATTAGGTAAAAAAGCAACATAAAATATCGAAAATATTGTAAACAAATAATAACTATAGGAAAAAACTATGTTTTCTAAAAAACACTTATATATTTCTTTATTATTCTTAACAACAATAACTTTTGCACAAACAACTGTACAGATTGGGACAAGCACTATTAAAGACCTTTACCCAATTTACACAGGGGAAAATTATTCTTATATACAGCAAATATATTTAGCAAATGAGATAAACTATGTTGGAATTATTCAATCAATACAGTTTTATTTCACTGGGCCATATTTACCCAACAATTCAAATAATATCAAAGTGTATATCGGCCACACTAGTAAGAATAGCTTTTCATCAAATGATGATTTCGTAGACATAAATGATTTGACGGAAGTTTACAATGGTTCTATTACCTATGCAATTGATAGTTAGATGTCAATAAATATTGATGATTTTGTCTATAATGGGAATGACAACATAATTATTGCAATAGATGAAAATCAATCATCGAGTGATAATTTTGGATATTCAGTATCGATATCGGGAGATTATGCAATTGTCGGGGCATATTTAGAATACGAGGATGCTTCCGGTTTTATTCCACTAAGCAATGCCGGTTCTGCATATATATTCGGTAACAATGATATTCTTCCGGTAGAGTTAACTTCCTTCACAGCTTCAGTAAATGAAAACATAGTAAGCTTAAACTGGGAAACAGCAACAGAAGTAAACAATTATGGATTTAATGTGGAAAGAGCAATTATCAATTATCAATTATCAATTATCAATTGGACAAAAGTTGGCTTTGTTGATGGACACGGTAACAGCAACTCAACAAAAAATTATTCGTTTACTGATAACACTCCCCCGCACGGAGTTATTCAATACAGACTAAAACAAATAGATACAGACGGACAATTTGAATACTCCGATATAGTTGAAGTAAATGTAGGTAACACTCCAACAGAATTTGCGCTTTACCAGAACTATCCAAATCCGTTTAACCCAAGTACAACAATAAAATTCACACTGCATGAGGGTGGTTTGGTTACTCTTAAAATTTATAATATTCTGGGAGAAGAAGTATCAACGCTGATTAATAGAGTTATGGAAGCAGGCAGTTATGAAAAAGATTTCAATGCCAAAGCCCTTGCCTCCGGTGTTTACATTTACCGAATATCGGCGGGCAGTTTTGTCTAAGAAAAAACGATGATGCTGATTAAATAACGAACAAGATATTTAAACAATTAAAGGAGTTACAA
>JAIOIM010000259.1 GCA_019912505.1 Ignavibacteriaceae bacterium | reverse complement strand
ACTTAATGCTGATAAATATTGTGTGAGCGGTTCTATTCTATGATTTATGATTATATCCGCTGACCAAATTTTTTATAATTTCATCAAGGTAGGGATGAAATTTTTGCGGTAGATTTTTGTACTTCGATTTGAATCGGGTTTGTAGTTCATCAAAGTTTTTTGTGGCGGATTTGTTGATATCCCTCTCAATATTCCGGACATACATTTGCAGCTTTGAGTTTACCCTATCGTTTGTTTCTTCATCATCGACAGAAGAAATTTCTTTAACAGTTTTCAATTCATCAAAATTATTTTCAACATAAGCTTTTAAAACAGCCCCGCGAAAATTTTCCGAAATTACCGTGCGGCTTACATTGCCTATTTCATCTGTTGTTTCATTTATTGATGAATGAGAAAACTTTTTTGAGCGGAGCAGCTCAAGCACTACATCTTCAAAATTTAATGCCGATTGTCTTGCAATTTCATCGGGTAAATCTGTTGTTTGTATCAAAGTTCTCCCCGCCGATTTTGCAAAAATCACAGCCCGTTTTACAACAGCCTCAAGTTCACGAACGTTCCCTTTCCATTCGTAGTTGTTCAAAACATCAGCCGCGGTTTTGGAAAGCTTTAATCCGCTTGCTTCCTTTTCGATGAATGAGGCGGCTAATAAATTAATATCTTCCTTCCGGGCTCTAAGAGGCGGCAATTCTATTTTTATTACGTTTAGCCGGTAAAACAAATCTTCCCTAAACTGTTTTTCACGCACAAGTTTTTCAATGTCCTTGTTTGTTGCTGCAACAACTCTAACATCAACCTTACCTGTTTTTGATGAACCTACTTTTTCATATTCACCATTTTGTAAAATGCGTAAGATTTTTACCTGAAAGTTTTCGTTTGTCTCGGCAATTTCATCAAGAAAAATAGTTCCTTTATCGGCTGATTCAAACCGTCCCGGTTTATCCGTTACTGCACCGGTAAACGCTCCTTTAACATGTCCGAACAACTCACTCTCAAGAAGCGATTCCGAAAGCGCACCGCAGTTAACCGCCATAAAATTTTTACCGCTTCTTTTACTAAGTTGATGAATAGCCCGCGCAGCCAATTCTTTCCCTGTGCCGCTTTCGCCTAATATTAAAATTGTCGCTTCTTCGGGAGCGGCTTTTTTTATAAGCTCCGCCACGTCATTCATTATTTTTGAACGGTATATAATTCCGAAAAAGTTTTTTGCCTCCGTCGGTATATTTTCTTCTGCCGGCTGCTTGTCTTCTTCCCTCCCTCGAAGTTTTTTTATTTCTCTTTTCAGAGCTTTTATTTTTTCCAAAATAGGAAGTGCCTCACCGCCGGAAGCGTCCTTTAATTCTTTTTCAAATTGTTTTAACTCATCTTCTTTTTTGAAGAATAAATTTTCAAGAATTTCTTTTTCGTTTGTTAAACCTTTTAAAAGAAGTTGTCTCTCGTAAAACCAGAGAATAACATCCCATAAAAACAAAAATAAAAGAGGGAGAAGCATTATTGAATATGCAAGTCGAATATTTAAAAATCCGTAGATAAGAAAGCCTAAAACAAAAAACGAAACGAGATAAACCGGGTAAAGTATAAACGGTTTTTCTAACCGGTAAGCTTGAAGTAATATAAAAGCTGCGAGGGAGATTATAAATATAACAGCCGAAAGAAATATAAAATTAAGGTTTATATAACGGTTATTTAGAATATTATCGAGCGCAAATGCGTGCAATGCGACACCGGAAATATTCTCATCGAATGGAGTGCCAATGCCGGTTAAAAATTGCAGGTCGGTTACGCCGATGATTATTGTTTTACCGGATAGGTTTAAACTTTTGTTTTCAACGGCACTGAAAAAATCGAGGAGTGAATATTGTTTGAATTTTTTCTCCGACGATATAAAATTCAGATGTATTTCTTCCATGTTTTCTTTACTGTCACCGGAAAGCAGAAGTGCGAATGAATTTTCAACTTGGTTGAATGCATGAAGTTTTAAGGGAATGATAATATCGCCGTCATCAATAAAATTAATATGCCCTGTTGTTAAATTTTCGTTTAAAAGCTTCGGACTCGGGTAACTTAATGAGTCTGTTGCAAAATTTTTATTTTTTTTGCTGATGCTCCCTGCGACTGAACTTAATATAACTTTGCCGGAGTTTGTAATCTGCTTCGTCAAAAGGTTGTCGTATATTGATTGCGCCGCAAAACGTGAACTTAAAAATACTTCAAACCCGATTTTTTTTGCGTTATGTTCGGAAAGGGTTTTTATAAGCAGAGCGTAGTAACTTCTTTTTATAGGCCATGGACCTATTTTGTCAATATCATTTTCATTAATACCGACGATAACAATATTGGTGTCCGGTTTGGTCTCTCCCCTTACGCTTGTGATAAAACTTTCTACGGTTTTATTTATTTGGCGATTAACGCCGCCGAAGAAAAAAAGTATAGAAACAGACGCAATTATTAAAACTGCTTTTATAAAAAATTTGTTGTTTTCTGTAATCGGTTTAATCATCTATTTGTATAAATTGCATTAATAAATCATATAATCATGCCGGGCTAAGATAACAATCAATTTTTAATTTTGCTTATGAATGACGAGAAAAATAATTTCGCCAATCTTCTGCCGAGCAATAACCTCACCAAAGACTACCCTTACTTTAACGAAGTAGCTACCCGATTTAGTAGCGCGCGGAGCAACTATGTTTTACATTATAGTTTTATAAAAAGTAACTTTTCACTTGAAGCATTACCCTTAAAACAAATTTAATAATAATTTGTACTCAATAGTTCTATCTTCTCAAAGATGCTTTCGATAAAATATAATCGGGTATAGTTTTATTAAATTCAATCGTTTCGATTTCCATTTGAGTCCCATCGCCATCTTTTAACACATCTTTATATGTCAGCGATGTGGCGACCCATCTACCTTCAATCTTTTTTACTTCGTGAATTTCAACTTGCTTCAATAGTTTGCCGCTTTTGGCATATAGTTCTTCTTTTAATGGAATGAAACGTTCTTTATCAACCCAAAGCTTTCTGCTATCATAAGCGAGATCATCTTTTTTGGATTTTAATTCCATCAACAAAACAGAGCGGTCTAATATCTTCTCTTCACCCACAATTTTTGCGTTGTAAACATTATGAAGAACCGGATCTTCCATCATATCTTCATAAGATAGATCGGATCCCATTACCGATTGACGAAGCATATGCCCGCTGATTAAAATTGTTCTATCTGTTGAAGGAGTGTATGTCCAAAGTTGTTCGCCAAGTTTTAGCATCTTCGTTCCTTTTTCACGCGCCGGTGCGAGATATTCTGTAAATGAATCATCAGTTCCTTTTTGCCAGGATTTTGCTTCAACCGTTCTTGAGCCGCGCCTTCCGTGAATTATCATTTTTGATGTAACAATTTGACTAGCGGATAGTAAATTGTCATCGACTTTTTTTAGAATTTCATCAGCGGTTGGCTGTGCAAATATAGATGTTGTAAACATCATCATCACAAATAACATAGTCTTTTTCATACTTCAAGTTCCTTAAATAATTGAGCAGTTTCTCTTTTATAAATACCAATTCCGGCAATTGCGGAGCCGAATACTGTTGCTAAAATTCCTGGTACAAATCCTATAAAATATGTTGCCGCGTTTACTTGTGCGTGCAATACTCCGGATATCATCATCGATGAATTTTCAAACAGAAAACTTAAATCCAATCCATAAGCCTGCATATAATAAGCCGGTATCAATCCAAAAAGTGTCCCGAAAAATGAGCCGATTATTCCAATCATAATTGATTCTAAAATCAGCGTTTTGTATATGTGTCCTTTCGGTTCGCCAACGGCAAGCCGCACGCCCATTTCACCGTAGCGCCGCAAACTTCCCATCAAACCGGCATTCCATAAAACTATTGCCATTGCCAAAACAAAAATTCCTACAATTAAAAATGAGGCAACACTAACAAGACTCATATAATCTTTTAAACCAGACTCTTCCGGCAAAGCTCCCATCACAGGTGAAAATTGATCATCTTTTATTGTATATTTTTTATTGAATGATGAAACCATCTCGTTTGCTTTTTCTTCGTGAAAAGTATCATCGGGGAAGAAGCCTAAAATTTCTCCGGCAGCATCTTGCATATCAAGTCCCGTTTGAATATCAGATATATCAGTAAGTATTGCGCCTCTATCCATCGCTGCAATTCCAAAACGGACAGTTCCTGCTATCACAAAGTTTGTCATTGCCATACTTCCGTACATTGTGGAACTGAGTAAGGTAGCTGTATCGCCTGGCGCAACTTTCAATCGCATTGCAAAATCTTCAGCAATTAATATTTCCCCCGGTCTTTGGGGAATGCTGCCGCGAACAATTGATTCTTTAATATTGAAATATTTTCTTTCGGGACTTGATTTAGAAAAGAGATTTATGGCTGTCCCTGTAACCGGACCTTGAATACGCGTCTCACCATTCTTATCCGGAATGTCTATTAATCCTCCGAAAATTATTCTCGGCGTCCATATCATATCGGGATAAGTTTTATCAATATTCTGCATCAGAGTATCAATGCCTATCAAAGCAAGATCATTCGGATTTTGACTCGACTCTTGTGAATAAGCTTGCGTCATAATCCTTACGTGTCCGGTGTTGTAGTGCGCAGTTGATTTAACCATATCTGATATAAAACCGTTGAGGTACGCATACAAGAATACTGTTAGCGCAACTCCTATAAAAACAGTAAGTATCGGGAAAAGTGATCTTGAACGATCACGCATCAGACCTTTAAATAAAAATTTTAACATAGTCTTTCCTTTGAAAAGTGGAAAAAGGGAGAACGGAGTACGCAGAACGGAATAAATTAATGGCGTACTTCAGTTTCTCGGTTTTCCGATTTAATAATTTTGTTAAAATAAATTGTAGTTCTTTTAACCATATAATATTTTGTAATTCTATCACTCTAAACCGTGCTCCTTTTCTCCGTTCTGCTTTCCTGCTTCCTCCGGTAATCAAGTTAATTTTCCTCTCAGTGCATCTGTTGGTTTTAATCTTGATATTTTTCTTGTCGGAAGATAGCTTACAATTGTTGTAACCATCAAAATGATTAATGTTGTACCAATAATTAATCCGGCAGAAAATATAGGATGAATAGCATCGCCGATTGACAAACCAAAGCTGTCCGAAGCACCGCCGGGCATAGCAATTCCCGAAGAATAGACCCAGAGCAGGAGCGGCGTTCCGTATATGGCGGCGGCAACCGCAGCTAAGATTGCGTGCATAGCTCCTTCAATTGTAAAAAGCCGAATTAAATTCGACCGCGTCATTCCGAGTGCCATCAGCGTTCCCATCTCTTTTCTTCTCCGGAAGATGGATAGAATTTGAGTATCAAATATTGAAAGCATTGCAAGTACTAAAAGAACTATATAAAAAAGACTATCACCCGCTTGTTCCACTTCCATTGCGGCGCGCGTATCTTCTAATAGAAAGTCGAGACTTTTAAAATTCCATCCGAATAAACTTTTATTGAACTTAGAATTTTTTCCCAGCACAAACATAGTTGCTTCATCCGGCATTGCAGTCATTTCGCGCATCTTATCAATAGGAATCCAAATCTGACCGTTATCAATTTCCATCACATTTGTTGACATCACTTCGACAATCTTTACTTCATTAGCATCGTAAGTACCGTGAGTGTCGCGCCATCTTACGGTTAAAACATCACCTTTAGAAAGCCCGGTATTCTTCGCCATTCTTTCTCCGATCAATCCCGGGATGTAGCCGTTAACTTCATTTAACACGTAAGCAGGAATTGTAATAACTTTTTGATTTGGTTTGATTCCTTTTAGCACCGCACTCTGCATCCTACCTTTTGGATAAATAGTTGCCTGCCTGATTAATATTGGAAGTGCTTTATCTTCATCAACTAATTGCTGAAAATCTGTTGGCACTTTACCATGAGCGAAATCCAACGTAAGCGGATCGTAGGGGTCGTATTTCTGCTGCCAATATTGTCCGCCGCCGTAATAAGCATTTATATTTGATGCCTCCATCTGGTGGGTCATTCCGTTTATAAGTCCCTGGATAAATATAATAGCTACATATCCAAATGAAAGTGCTATTACATTCAGCCACGTCCGAAGTCCGGCACCGCGTATATTTTTAAAAGCAAGTTTTAGTATTAACATCCTTCATCTCCGGTGAACGGAAGAAAGGAAGATGCAGAAAAGGAGGACGAATGTAAAATTGGTCCATTCGTTAAAACTTTTATAGGCGTACAATTTTTATATCTATTTTTCATTTAATGTTTTCCCGTTGAAATTTGTCTTTCGGATTTTTATAAGATTAAAAA
>JAIOIM010000258.1 GCA_019912505.1 Ignavibacteriaceae bacterium | reverse complement strand
ATACCGAAGTGCCACTTAATAGAGATAACAAACAATCGGCAGATAAAACAGAGCGAATAGAAGAGGAACTTCCGCCGGATTTATTTCCCGATATTTACGACTTATCTAATTTGCTTATCGATCCAAAACTCCCCTTTTTACAATTCAAAAAATTCAAAGACACTTTAGAAGTAAATGCGCAAATAATTTCGGTTGAAGTAATTGTACCTTCCGGAATAAGAAATATCGATTTATTCCTTTTCAGAAATAACCGTAAAATTGATATGTTCTATCAAATAGGTGCCGGCGTTTATAAGTTCAATAAAGTAAGATTAAATGAAGGAGAAAACGTAATAGAAACTTTTTACAGAAAAGGATCAAAACGTTCAATATCAGTTTATTCTATTATTAACTTAACTATTCGAGAGAAAGATGGGAAAGTCTAACATCAAAGAAAAGTTTCTTTATGAAATTTGGAAAAAGCAAGATTTTCTTCGAACATTAAGAACAAAGGATGGAGATATTATTTCAGTATTAGATGCCGGTGTTGAAAACAAGGATACCGGAGGACCAGATTTTAAGAATGCCCGAATTAAAATAGGGCATCTTACGTTTTGTGGTGATGTAGAAATTGACGGCACATACTCAGATTGGAAAAACCACGGACACAACCTTAATAAACATTATAACAAGGTTGTACTTCATGCAGTTCTTCAAAGCACACCAAAACAAAACCATGTTTATTCGAGTGAAGGACGTAAAATCCAATCAATATCTATTGAAGAATGTATTTCCACCAGTTTAAGAACCGCAATGCATGATGCAATTTTGAAAGAGCGAAACAGCAGAATATTCACAATGCCTTGTTCAGAGCTTGCCAAAGAATTGGATGTAAATGAAAAAGTTGAAATCATTACTCAACTCGGTATAAAAAGATTCAAAAATAAAAAGAAAAAAATATTAGTCAGGCTTAAGGAACTCAAGTATCTTAAAGAAATAAATTTGAGCGAGCCTGTTGTAAAGTATGATTTTGACCAGACACAGCTTGAAAAATATTCATCCCCCGATGATTTTAAGTCGAAAGCCATCTGGCAGCAATTGCTAATCGAATCGGTTTTTGAAGCCCTCGGTTACTCAAAAAATAAAGAAATAATGGTTAAACTTGCCCGATCTGTAGATATTGAATTTTTATCACTTTATTTAGATATAGATAATTTCGTTCAATATGTTGAGGCAGCATTATTTAACATCTCCGGTTTAATGCCGGATATATATAATCTACCTGATGAAGAAACTTCTGAATATACAAGAAGCCTCGCAAAATTCTGGTCGGAAATAAAACCTTCATACAGCGGGATAACATTTTCGGAAGAAGATTGGCATTTCTATGGGCAGCGACCGATAAATTTTCCCACAATTCGCATTGCAGGCGGGAGCCGCCTGATAAACAGAATTTTAAAAGATAATCTAATTCACAGATTATTAAAGAGCTTCGAAGAAGTTGATAACCTAATAGTACTTGAAAGAATAATGAAAAATTATTTTAGAGTAGAAGCAGAAGGTTATTGGACGAAACATTTTGTTTTCGATAAACCTTCAGATGTTGATGCAAAATATTTTGTAGGCACATCTAGGGCTGATGAAATAATTGTAAACATAATTTTGCCGATTGCTCATCTTTACTTTGAAATATTCGGGAAAGAAAAAGCCGCCGCAAATGTAATAAGACTTTATACAAACTATTCGCTTCATGGCGATAACCGGCTTGTAAAAGAAATTTCTGAATCATTAGGCTTAAAAAAAGCAACACACCGTGCAATTTTATATCAAGGGATGATTGAATTGTTTAGGGGCAATTGCGGATATGTAGAACCTTGTAAAACTTGCCCAATTGGGGAAAAGGTATTTTGTTAAGTAATCCTAATTATTAATTGTTAGATTTTTTATTTCATCGCGCAGTTTTGCTGCCCGCTCATAATCTTCTGTTTCTATTGCTTCCCGCATTTGATTTTGTAATGCTGCTAATTTTACCTCTTTTGATTTTGGCTTTTCATCCTTGTAAGCATCGGTTATGCTTTCTGCATCCGGGGCAATTTCTTCGGAAGGAACAAAAGCGGCAGATTTCATCACAAGATCTGACACGTATATTGGTGAGCCGGTTCTAACGGCAAGGGCAATTGCATCGCTGGGGCGGCTGTCTATTGCATTTGTAAGAGTAGAGACCTCTGATAATTTTAGCAAAAAATGTATTGTCTCTAAGTTCATCAATAACTACCTCAAGAACAGATGCCCCGAGATTATCAATCATCTGTTTTAACAAATCATGCGTAAGAGGGCGCGGCGGTTTTATTCTCTCAATTTCCAAAGCAATTGCCTGTGCTTCAAACGAGCCTATAATTATCGGCAAACGCCTGTTCCCGTCAACTTCTTTTAAGAGCAAGGCGTATGCCCCGCCAGTGGAAGCGCTTGTCGATAACCCTAATATTTCACATTGAATTTTGTGCAACAAAATCTCCTAATTCATTAAGACTTATATTTTCTTATCTCTTCAGTTAAAGCAGGCAATATCTCAAATACATCACCGGCTATGCCATAATCAGCTATTGAAAATATTGGAGCGTCTTTATCTTTATTTATAGCCACAATATATTTTGATGATGACATACCTGCAAGGTGCTGAATAGCCCCCGAAATACCGCATGCCACATAGAGAGAAGGGGATACAGTTTTCCCGGTTTGTCCAACCTGTTCGCGATGAGGTCTCCACCCAGCATCTACAACAGCGCGCGATGCTCCTACAGCAGCACCGAGGACATCAGCAAGATTTTCAATTAAACTAAAATTTTCAGGTCCCTTTATACCTCTTCCGCCGGATACTATTATATCTGCTTCAGCAACATCAAGTTTACCTTCCGATTTTTTTGTATCCACAACTCGACATTTTAAATTGGGTGATGAAAGTTCTTTTATAACAACGTCTGCTAAAACTGCAGATTCGTCAACCTCCGCTTTAAATACATTGGGGCGTGTTGTAATAACTTTTTTTACACTCTTAAATTTTACATCAATCAATCCTTTTGCACCGTACACCGGGCGCGTAACTATTGCCTCGCCATCCGATATTTCAATCTTTATACAATCGGTTAAAATACCGGCGTCAGTTTTTACAGCCAAAGAAGGAGCTAAATCTCTTCCAAAGGCAGTGTTGGCTATTATTATATACTCCGCATCAACTTCTTTTGCATAATCTGAAATCGCATCTGAGTAAGCGGTGCTGCTATATTTTTCTAATTCGCTGTTTTTAAAATGTATAATTTTTGAAATGCCGTATTTAGAAACTTCGGATAAATTATTTATATCATTTCCAACCACAACCGCTTCAACTTCATACTTTAACTTTGCTGCTATTTTTGCTGAAAACGTAACTGCCTCAAACGATGCTCTTTTTATATTGCCTTCTCTTTGCTCGAGGACTATTAAAATTTTATTTGCCATTATT
>JAIOIM010000257.1 GCA_019912505.1 Ignavibacteriaceae bacterium | reverse complement strand
CTGTAACTCTACAAAGTTTTGGTCAGAAACCTGATTCTGCAAAACAATTTATTCTACCGGATATTACTGTAAGCGCCACAAGGAACGAGATAACTGTGTTTGATGTTCCCAGGGATGTTAGCGTAGTGAGTGTAAGCAAGTTAAAACAGTATTCTCCTTTATCCGCAAATGATATAATGAAAGCTATCCCGGAGATAGCATTGCAGCGGACTACTTTCGGCGGCGGTTCGCCAATATTAAGAGGAATGATTGGGCGTGAGAATTTAATTTTAATAGACGGCATTAGAGTAAATAATTCAACTTATAGATCCGGTCCTAGCCAATATTTTAACACAATTGATGCGGCAAGTATTGAAAGAGTAGAAGTTGTTTATGGCCCCGGCTCGGTGTTGTACGGCAGCGATGCACTGGGTGGTGTAATAAATATTATTACTAAAAATCCGGGGAGCACAAACTCATCTTTTTCTTCTTCAACAATGTTCTCAAGTTCAAATAATGGTATTGGACAAAATCTTTTTGCTCAAACAAACTGGAGCAGTGGCGGGGCAATGATAAGTACAAGTTTTAAAAAATATAACGACCTGACTGCAGGCAAAAATATTATTCAATCTCCCAGCGGTTACAGTGAAATTGACGGTACTGCAAAACTAAATTTTAATACCGGCACCGACTCCTATCTTTCAGTTCTTTTGCAAAGTGTAAATCAAAATGATGTTCCGAGATACGATAGAATTTATGCCGGTAAGGATTTAAAAAATGTTTATGATCCTCAGCAGCGGCATCTTTTTATGCAAAGTTCAAAAAAAATGAAGCTGGTGATATTTTAAAAAACTATCAAATAGATATTTCACTGCAAAGACAGCTTGAGGGGAGTAATATAATTGGCGCAAAGCAAAATACTATTGAGGTCGCAGAAAAGATAAATACGCTAACCGGCGGATTAGGAATTATATTTAATTCAGTAACTTCAAACCATGTTTTTACATACGGGGCAGAAAGTTATTACGATGTTATTTCCAGTTCGCGCGATACGCTTGATCATCAAAATTCTATAAGTATTGAGGGTGTTTCTCCTTTTCCGGCGAAATCCCGTTACCTTACTTCTGCATTGTTTGCACAAGACCAATATGAAAATGATTTATTTATAATAATCGGCGGACTCAGATATTCGCATTTTAATTTCTCCGCATTACCGGAAATGACTGTCAGAAATATTTCTATTGATGAAATAAATGCATCTTCAAGCGGGTTTTGCGGAAGTCTAAATGTTGCCCTCAAAGTTGTAAAAAATAGGCTAAATATTTACGGAGGTATCTCGCAAGGTTTTAGAGCACCGAATGCAAATGACCTCTCTGCTGTTGGGCTTGTTTCCAACTTTGGGGTTGAAATTCCCAATTCAAAATTGCGGTCGGAAAAATCAATAAATTATGAAGCCGGAGTAAAGGGAAATTTTTCCAATGTTAACTTCCGCGTCTCAACTTATTATATGCGATTATATGATTACATCACTCGTGAGGCATCTGGAATAGAAGATGGAACAAATTTATTCAAAAAAGTAAATTCAGCCGAAGGCGAATTGAGCGGCGTTAATTTTTCAGTGTCTGTACATCCGTTTTATAATTTTACAATCAACTCTGCTGCTTCCTACACAATAGGAAATAATCTTAGCGAGGGTGAGCCATTGAGTAAAATTCCTCCGTTTAGAGGCGGGCTATCATTCGATTACAATTATTCAGATTATTGGCTCAATTCCACAGTTGAATTTTCTTTTTCTCAAAAACGAATATCTTCAAATGACAAAGCCGACAGCAGAATTGGGAATACTGGAACTCCGGGCTATACAGTATGGGATGTACGCGGAGGTTTCAGATTTTCTGAATGGGGAAGCATGGTTCTCGGCGTTGAAAATATTTTGAATCAGCTTTATAAAGTACACGGCTCCGGAATTTATTCAACCGGAAGAAGTTTTATTGTTTCACTAAATATAGATTTCAAATAAGAGGTAATTATGAAGTTAAAAGTTTTTCTACTTTTTGTGCTTTTCTTTTCAACATCAATGGCTCAAAAGCTTAATGATAATTCGCTGGAAAAAGAAACCAATCTTGCAATGCGGAATGCAATTCACTGGCTTGATGAAAATCAACAGGATGACGGCTCTTGGGGGCACTATCCTGCAATAACTGCTTTAGTGGTTGCTTCATACCTTAAAAGCAATTTAGGGTTTGATGATGTAAATTCAATCCCTGTAATAAAAGGAATTCAGTTTTTATTAAAATGCCAGCAGCCCGATGGCGGAATTTATGTTGACGAGTTAAAAGCCTATAACACTGCAATATCCTTAATAGCATTGAGTGCTGCGGATAACCCCGAATATGCCGATGCAATTAGACGAGCGCGTGATTTTTTATTAACGCTTCAATTAGATGAAAATTTAGGCTTTACAAGTTCGGATGAGCAATACGGCGGAATAGGTTACGATGAGAATAAGGAATCGGATCTTTCAAATTTAGAGTGGTCGTTGGAAGCATTAAAGGAATCTGAAAAATATAGAAAAGTTTCTGAATCAACCGGGCAGCCTTTAGAATACAGCGGAACGAATGTTAAATCAACTCAAATTGCATCATCCTCATCGAGAGAATTGTTTTGGGATAAAGCAATTTTATTTCTGCAAAGGTGCCAGAACCTTCAAACAACAAACGATAGAAACTGGGCAGGCAGCGATGGCGGGTTCATCTACAGCCCGAGCGAAAGTAAAGCAGGCGATTACACATCGTACGGCAGTATGACTTACGCAGGATTAAAAAGTTTTATTTATGCCGATGTAAATAAAGATGACAAACGTGTGCAAGCTGCATTTAACTGGGTAAAAAATAATTATACTGTTGAAAACAATCCCCAGATGGGGGAGCAGGGTTTGTTTTATTATTTTCATACAATGGCAAAGGCATTAAATGTTTATGGTGATGAAACTATAACCGATAATGCCGGAACGGAACATAATTGGAGAAAAGACATTATTGAAAAATTACTTAAAATTCAAAACGGCGAGGGATACTGGGTTAATTCGAATAACCGGTGGTGGGAGAATAACAAAGAACTTGTCACCGCATATTCGATATTGACTTTAAGCTATGCCCTTGGTTATTAATTAATAAAATACGAGGTATATATGAAAAAAGGTACATTTTTTTTCGTACTCATAACTCTTGTAACCCTTCTATTTATGAGTAACATTTCTTTTGCGCAGCAGAATGACAACCTTATACTAAAGGGAAACGAACTGCTTCGCAATTATCAACCTCCGCAGCCGGTAGATACGGAACCCGGGATTTCCCCTGCGCAAGAGAGGCTGAATAAATATCTTAAAGATATTGAGGAAGCTGAGAGTAAACGGTATGCCGATACGGTCATCCGGTTTAGTTCTCAATATGGGAGTGGAAGTTGGTCAGCCAATCAGATTCTGGGCTCACCAAACGTATATCCTGCTTATGGAGATAATGCATCAGCATGGACATTTTCAACACAAGACGGACAGAGGGAGTGGATAGAATTAAAATTTAATAATCCTGCTCCAATCTCATCTATCGGAATTTATGAAACTTTTAACCCGGGTGCTGTTGATACAATCTATGTAAAAAATCCACTGAATGGTTTGTGGGACATGGTTTGGTCGGGTACGGCTGCATTTGCAGGCGCTCAATCAAGAATTTTTATTGTAGATTTTCCGTTAACTGTATATTCGGTTAGCGAAATTAGACTTGCAATAAACTCACCTGCAGTGGGAGGCTGGAATGAGTACGATGCCGTTGAAATATCCCCGGTTAGTTTAGTTCCGCCTTATCGTGTTAACACCATGCCAAGCAACAGCACCAGCGGAACATACGCTAATGCACTCGCAGGTGTTCCATTAGCTGTATGGGGTAATGTAAATAATGGTACACCGCCTTATACTTACAAACTCCAATATGGTGATGGAGCGGTTGATAGCGGTGCCGTTACAGACCCTCATTATATAGGAGCTGATCACACCTACGCTACAGCCGGTCCTTATACAATGAGACTTGAGGTTTGGGATAACGGCGGTGCGGGTACATTGGATTATGACGAATCGATAATTAAAGTTTATCCTTTGCCCACACAGCAAATTCAGGTAAACATGGCTATTGAGAAAGGCTTACTCTACCTTTATCTTAATCAGTATAGCGATGGACATTGGTACGATAATTCTGGTTCAACTGGGGCAACCGGAATGGCACTTCTTTCTTTCGAGGAAAACGGGCATCTTCATACCAACGATTTTAATACCGATATTTATGCCGAGTATATTAGCCGTGGATTGAATTATCTTTTCGCAAATTCTACTACACATTCTATATCCACACAATACGCCGGCAACCCGGATAGCGATGGCGATGGTTTGGGTGTTTATACAAATTATGAGAATTATGCAAACGGTATTGGTTGTCTTGCTATTCTTGGTGCCCACAGTTCTGCTGCAAGCGCTATGTTAGATATAATTGAAGCAGGCATATATTCAGGACAATCATATTATGATTTTATAGTTGATGCGCTCGATCAGATAGCGTTTTCTCAGACTGATTCCGTATCCGGCTCGCAACGCGGCGGCTGGCGTTATAATATTAACACTGCCAATTATGGTTCTTCCGATAACTCAGCTGTTCAATGGCCAGGTTTAGTTATGGAAGCCGCAGAAAAAAGTTGGGGCATGGCAATTCAACCATGGGTTAAGGATGAACTGCTTCATTGGTTAATTGCAAGCTATGATACAAGCGATGGCGGGTTTGGATACCAAAGTTACAATCAATGGAATAATATTGCAAAAACAGCATCCGGAATAGGCACTTATGCACTTCTCGGCTGGAGAACCGATTCATTAAATATTCAAAAAGCAATTAACTTTCTTGATGCACATTGGACAGATGCTTTTGATAATAACTGGTACAATGAGCATCTAAGCGGAAATCTTTATGCAATGTACGCTGTTGCCAAAGGGATGCGAATAATGGATAACCGTGCCGGTGTTACCTTTATCGGTTTGAGAAACTGGTACAATGAATATGTTACTCATTTGCTTACACACCCTACATGGAAGCAACAAGCAGACGGGCGTTGGGACGGCAACACATGGGATGCTGGTTCTACTGGTTTAACAACTGCATTTGCTGTATTAATTTTAACCCAGGGAGTAGTAATTGCCCCGCCTGTTGCAGTTATCGATCCGGTATCGCCAAAACCAACGAACTTTAATTTTAAAGTTTACGGCGGTAACTCTTATCATCAAAATCCAACCAAATCGATTGTAGAGTGGAAATGGGATTGGGATGCATCTAACGGACTAAATTGGGATGCACCAAATGCAGTGGGTATAAACCCAACTAACCCTGGCTACCCAGCAACCGGCTTTTATACAATAACACTTCGTGTAAAAGATGACAGCCCAAGCCCGCTTTATGATTTTGAATCGATAGTTGTTTCGGTGCAGGATACTGCTAATAATCCACCTGTGGCAGTAGCAATTCCTCCGGGCGGAAGCGGTGTATATTCGGCAAAAGTTGGCGAACCTATCTTCCTCGATGGAAGTTATTCCTATGATCCGGACCAGGGTGACTCGGTTGTTGCTTATAGCTGGGACACTAACGGTGATGGGTTATTTGGAGATGCTTTAACTGATACACTAACTGTTGTCTTTTTGAATGAGTACCAGGGACAAGTAGGTTTAAAAGTATATGATACCCATGGCGATTCGAGTTCGAATCTTGCCTACATTACAATAGTTGCTTCTCGGAAAGACCTTTATGTAACGCAATACTCCGTCTCCCCGACAAAACTTAATCCAGGTGATACTCTTCAAATAATTGCTGTCTTTAAAAACAACGACACCTCAAATACAAATGCAAACAATGTGCTTGTCCGTTTTTACGATGATGACCCGCTTGTTTCAGGTAATAGACTCGGCGGTGATTATTATGTTAACTTACCCGTTGCTGTATCTGATACGGTAAATGCATCCATTCAAATTTCTCCTAACCGACCTGTAGGAACAATGCCTATTTGGGTTTGGTTGGATGCCAACAACCAGGTTGCCGAATGGGATGAATTAAATAATATAGAATCGACATCAATAGCTGTAGGCATTATTAAAAAGCCGATAAACTTATTGGCTTCAAGCAATGGAGTGCAAAGTGTATTGCTGAATTGGATAGACCAGTCGCTCAACGAAACAGGATTTGTTATCGAACGAAAATTAGGCGATACCGTTGTTGCAAAATTATCATACGGATTTTTGGATACCGTTAGCGCTAATATAAATACATATACCGATGGCACCGTTGTTGACGATACTCGCTACAGCTACAGGCTGCAAGCTTATAACAGCTATACAACGAGTGATTATAGCAACCAATCATCGGTTGTAACCCCAATACCGGTAGAGTTAATTTCCTTTAACGCAGCTGTTGAAAAAAATCATCAAGTTAAAATAAATTGGTCAACAGCAACCGAAACTAACAATAAAGGTTTTGACGTTGAACGAAAGTTTAAGGATGGCGTGTGGGAAAAAGTTGGGTATATACCTGGCAAAGGAACCACAACAGAAATCTCAAAGTATTCTTTTTCTGATAATCTTGAGAAAAAATTGTACTCCGGAGAAATTTTATACAGGTTAGTACAGATTGATTTTGACGGTGTAATTTCATACTCCGATCAAATTTCTGTTGATGTAAGCTTTATTCCTACAGAATACTCACTACATCAAAATTTTCCAAATCCGTTCAATCCTTCCACAACAATCCGGTATGATTTGCCGGAAGCAAGTCGTGTAAAACTTGTAATTTACAATGCTCTTGGGGAAGTTGTTGAAGAAATTGTTAACGAGATGCAGGAAGTAGGTTATTACGAAAAAGTTTGGAACGCCTCAAGTAAAGCATCTGGTTTGTACATAGTTTTGATGCAGGCTGAAGGTACTAATAATGGTAAGAACTTCAAGACGGCAAAAAAGATGCTGCTAATTAAGTAACAATATTTCATCACTAAAAAAAATGCCGGTTGTTCAAACAACAACCGGCATTTATTTTTTTTATTAAAAGCAGTTATTCCAAAGATTCGATTACTTCTTTCAACCAATCCTTTTTAATAATTTCAAATTTTATCTTTTGACGGGCGTCTAAAAGTTTTTTTATCTTTTTCTCGATGTTATTTACTTCATCTTTTTCCGATGCTGAATACTTGGATAAAATTAAAGTTACTTCCTTTACTTGAGTATCATTTAATAGAACCTTTTGTTTAAGTTTGTTTACAAGGTTATCAACAGTATCGTTCCCCAATTTATCTTGTGCAAAATTTGTTACCGAGGCAGCAAAAAAAAGAAACAACGATATTTTTATTATTTTTGAGAACATTTTTCATCCTCTTCTGTTATAGTTTTGGTAAAGGTATGCAGTATCTAAAGCAATGTCAAGCAAACAACAAATTGCAGATTATGCCACATTTCAACATAATTAATGTAACGTAAAAGCGGGGGCAAATATATAGCCCCTCATTCTATAGACAAGTTTCGGGTATTATGCCAACTAACATGTGGCGATACCAGGCTGCTCTTAAAAATAGAAACCATTGCCATTAAGACATTTTAGGTTTAGAATTATTTTGTTATTTTGCAACTTAGAATTTTAACAATGCGTTAAAACAATATTTTTCGTATTCTTTCCTGATGTCACACGATGGTAATTTATATAACAGCATTAGAGATAGGTTTATTTTAAAATGACAACAACAACAAAAGTTAGAAGAATTGGTGTTCTTACCGGCGGCGGTGATTGTCC
Source organism: Ignavibacteriaceae bacterium (assembly GCA_019912505.1). Taxonomy (GTDB): domain Bacteria; phylum Bacteroidota; class Ignavibacteria; order Ignavibacteriales; family Ignavibacteriaceae; genus CG2-30-36-16. The sequence continues at coordinate 1,346 of JAIOIM010000257.1, read as the reverse complement.
GGGATTAAATGCGGTTATTCGCGGAGTAACAAAACCGGCGCAAGATTATGGAATGACCGTCTATGGGATTTTCGATGGGTTTGAAGGATTAGTTGAAGGTAAAGCCGTTGAATTAAAGAACGAAGATGTATCCGGAATATTAGCGCGCGGAGGTACGATATTAGGCTCATCAAATAAAGCCGATCCATGGCATTACCCGGTTGAAGTAGATGGAAAAATTGTAATTACAGATAAATCAACAGAGGTTGTTAGAAATTATAATGCATGGAATCTTGATGCGCTTATTGCAATTGGCGGTGATGGGACAATGCATATTTGCAACAAACTTCAGAAACTTGGGATAAACACTATCGGTGTGCCCAAAACTATTGATAACGATCTGGATGCTACTGACCTTACTTTTGGTCACGATTCCGCAGTGTTTGTTGTTTCCGAAGCTCTTGACAGACTTCATACCACAGCCTCTTCACATCACCGTGTTATTGTAGTGGAAGTTATGGGGCGTTACGCTGGTTGGATTGCTTTAAATGGCGGACTTGCCGGTGGAGCAGATATTATACTTATTCCTGAGTTCCCGTTCAGTTGGGAAAAAGTTTATGATAAAATTCTAAAACGCCGGTTAATGGGTAAAAAATTTAGCTTGGTTTGTGTAGCAGAGGGCGCAAAACCACTTGATGGAGAAATGATATTTAAAGGTTCTGATATTAAACGTCACGATCCAAACCAGCTTGGCGGTATTGGTGAAGTGGTTGCAAGAAAAATTGAAAAAAATACAGGTCGTGAAACAAGAGTTACCGTGCTGGGACACTTGCAGCGCGGCGGCAGCCCAACGCCATTCGACAGAATTCTATCAACAAAATTCGGTGCATTTGCCATCGAATTAGCGGCAAATAAAAAATTTGGAAGAATGGTAGCGCTTAAAGGAAGCGAAGTAAAAAATGTAAAAATTGAAGATGCTATCGCCAAACAAAAGCTTGTAAAACCCGATACCCAAGCTGTATTTGCTGCTAAAGCGGTCGGCATTTCATTTGGCATATAAAAGCAAAAATATTATGTGTTATCTTGCATTTAGAGGGGTCATAATATATATTTGACATCTCATTTTAAGAAATTAATAAAGTGAGATAACACGTAGTTGTAGTTCATCCGTTATCTAACGGAGGTTATAACGCCCTGATTAAAACGGGAAGATTTTTTTTCTTAAAATATTAAATGCTGGGGTCGTAGTTCATCCGTTATCTAACGGAGGTTATAACGCCCTGATTAAAACGGGAAGATTTTTTTTCTTAAAATATTAAATGCTGGGGTCGTAGTTCATCCGTTAACTAACGGAGGTTATAACGCCC
>JAIOIM010000256.1 GCA_019912505.1 Ignavibacteriaceae bacterium | reverse complement strand
GTATTTAATTAGTTTTAACATCTTACTCACATTTTTATAAATGACTGATTAAAAATAGCTCTAATATTTTATAAAAGTTAGGGTCATTTATTTTTCTTCATCACAAAAATAAAATTAATCTTCGATTCTTGGAATACGAGTATAAAAATATCAACCTTACTGCATTTATATTCATGCGTCCTATCATTTTTATACAGCAATTCAATAAGTTTTTTGATGCGCTAATTTTCTTGTCATTTAATTTCATATTACTACTAATAGGATTATTCCGTAATTTCTTTTTAGAATACGCTTTTTTAATGGATTATTGTATATAATTTTTGGATTTTAAAGCATTAGTTTTTAATAATTTTTATAAGGATTGCGGAGAAAATTTTATGGCAGTTATTAGACCATTCAAAGCACTACGCCCAACAAAGGAATCAGCCGAAAAAGTAGCTAGTGTACCATATGATGTTGTAGACCGGGAAGAAGCAAAAGCTTATGCCGATGGCAATAGTTTGAGTTTTTTAAGAATAACCCGTTCCGAACTTGAGCTTCCATCTGACACAGATGCTTATTCAAAAGACGTTTATAGCAAAGCAAAAGAAAACTTAAACAGGATAAAAAAAGAAGCCCCTTTGATAACCGAAGAAAACCCTTCATTTTATCTTTACCGTTTAATTATGGACGGAAGACCGCAGGTTGGTATTGCAGCAACTTTTTCTGTTGACGATTATAATAACAATGTAATATTAAAGCATGAAAATACGCGAAAGGTAAAAGAAGACGACAGGACAAATCATATCGTAACCACCGAGGCGCAAACCGGCATTGTTTTTTTAACATACAAAGGCGTTGAACCAGTTAACCAGGTAGTCAACAAAACAATAAACGAAACCGAACCGATTTACGACTTTACATCCCCTGACGGCATCAAGCATACCGTGTGGGTTTTACCCGAAACTTTTAATCAGACAATTGTTAGTGAATTAGGGAATGTTAAAAATCTTTATATCGCCGATGGTCATCATCGCGCAGCAAGTGCAAGCCGTGCACAAAAAGTAAAGCAAGATAATAACCCGGCGCATACCGGCGACGAGGAATATAATTATTTTATCGCTGTTTTATTCCCCGCCGAGCAGCTAAAAATTTTACCTTATAACCGTGTAGTTTTTACTCTAAACAATCACAGGAAAGGTGACTTTTTAAACCTTGTAAGTGAAAAATTTATTGTAGAAAAAACCGACTCGAAAGAACCGGAAGACGCCAGAACTTTCAGGATGTATTTTGAAAAGCAATGGTTTTCTATTACACCCCGCGACTCTGTGCTTGCAAGTTTAATGCTTACCAATTCTGTTGCAGAAACACTTGATGTAAGCATTTTGCAAGATTTCCTTTTAAACCCGGTGCTCGGGATTGATGATCAGCGCACAAATAAAAACATCGATTTTATCGGCGGTATCCGCGGAACGCAAGAACTAGAACGAATTGTAGACAGCGGAAAAGCAGTCGTTGCGTTTTCGCTTTATCCTGTGTCGGTAAATGATTTAATTAACATTTCTGACGCCGGTGAAATTATGCCGCCAAAGTCAACCTGGTTCGAACCAAAGTTGAGAGACGGTTTATTAGTACATTTAATATAACAAGTAATTTTAATTTTTAATTAATAAGGCAGTATCATGGAAAAAAGAATTTATAACTTCAGTGCAGGTCCGGCAATATTACCGGAAGATGTGCTAAAAGAAGCACAAGAACATTTATACATGCTTCCGGGCGTTGGCATGTCAATTTTAGAAATAAGTCATCGCTCAAAAACTTTTGATAAAATTATCGGCGATGCTCGAGAAGGATTGCGTACGCTTTTAAACATTAGTCAGGATTACGAACTTCTCTTTTTACAAGGGGGTGCAAGTTTACAATTTTCAATGGTTCCGCTAAACTTTATGCCGCCCAAAAATAAAGCCGATTACATTGTTACCGGCAGTTGGTCAAAGAAAGCAGTTAAGGAAGCAAAACGCGTTGGCGAAGTAAATATATCGGCATCTACCGAAGAAGCGAAGTTTAACCGCATACCGAAACAAGAGGAGCTAAAACTCAACGCAGATGCCTCTTATGTTCACTTTACATCAAACAATACTATTTACGGAACACAGTGGCATTCCGAGCCGGTAGTTGGCGATGTTCCGCTGGTATGCGATGCTTCATCGGATATTCTCCACAAAAAAATTGATATAAATAAATACGCTTTTGTTTACGCGGGTGCACAAAAAAATATGGGGCCCTCGGGTGTTACTTTTGTAATTCTTCGTAAAGATATGCTCGAAAGAAGTTCTGATACACTCCACACAATGCTTAATTATAAAACCCATGTAGATAACGGCTCAATGTACAACACGCCAACTACATTCGGAATTTACATAATAGACCTTGTTGCAAAATGGCTTATAAAAAATGGGGGATTGGATGCAATGTACAAACTGAACAAAGACAAAGCAGGCATTCTTTATAGTTGTATTGACGGAAGCGCCGGCTTCTACAAAGGACACGCAGAAAAAGATAGTCGTTCTCTGATGAACATTACATTCAATTTACCCACAGCGGAGCTTGAGCAAAAATTAATTGCCGAAGCAACGGCGGAAGGTTTTAGCGGATTAAAAGGTCACCGTTCGGTTGGTGGCTTAAGAGCGTCCATTTACAACGCATTCCCGAAACAGGGCGTTGAAGATCTTGTTTCATTCATGAAAAACTTTCAGACAAAAAACAGTTAAGTATTTTTTTCGGGGCATACTTTTTTGTTTGCCCTTTTTTCTTCAGATAATCTCGCGAGGATACAATGAAATTTTCATTTTTTAGTTTATTCGTTTTTTCGATCCTTTTTTTTTCTTGCGGAAAAGATGAGCCGGTTGAGTTGACGGCATTTAATTCCGAGGCTTTCGCTTACGATATCGGCGACAGTTGGGAAGTAAATGCATCGGCACGCATAAAAGGTTTTCAGCAAAGTGAAAAGAATGATAATTATTCTATTCATTTAACTTACAGCGCCGATTTGATAAAAAGCGGAGGAGACACATTAAAAAATATTTATGAAGGGGTAATTGAAAAATCAGAGAACGAATCGTTAATGGATGTGCCGATGGAAGCTCAATTCGAGTTAGACTCAGCTTATATGGCAGGTGAGTATGAAGTTTTATTTTTTGTAAAAGATGAACTGTCCGGAAGAACGGCAAAAACATCAGCAAAGTTTAAGTTGGGAAATAAATAAAAACTTAAACTAACCAAAAATCTTTTGCATCAAATGCGATAAATTATTTTTTAGCGGTTAATAATACTCTTCAGGTATTAATTGTCTGCCGGAATACCCAACATCAACACGGTGAAAATATTTTATATCATCCTCATCGCTTCGCCAGCAGAGGAATACATCTTCACCGGCAATTACCGATGGAAAATCAACAAGCCCTATTGTAAAATCCATATCTTTAAAGTAACAGCCTATTTCTTCAAGTTCTTTTATAAACCTATTTATATCGCCTGCCATTTTTTTTATCGTTGGATTTTCTTCAACCGAGCCTGTAATTTCTTCCGCAAGCAACCGCATCTGACTTGTGGTATCAAGAATATCCTTTACAATCTGTCTTACAAGAGGTAATGTTTTTTTTGCCTCCGAAGGAGTAAAATATTTTGTTTCAATCATTAATTTCTCTATTTAATATTCTTTAACCGAAAAATCATTTTCGGCATCTTTGCCCCAATTATAAGAAATAATTATCCGCTATTCAATATAATTAGTTCGCAAAATTTTTAACCTTTATTTTTTACAATAGTCACCTAAAAAATAATGTTGTTTTTTATTACAAAAAAAGGGGGGGCGCTCCTTTTTGTTTCAACTTTTCTTTTTCCATTTGCCGGATGTAACCGCATGACAATAAGAAGACTATTGAATTCTGGGGTCTGCAGCTAAGCCTTATTTTTGATGATTATTTCAAATCTCATGTTGGTGTCATCTTTTATTCGCTCTAAGAGAATCATTTACTAATTTTTTGCATCCTACTTTTGCAAATGCAAAAAAAGGGGACATATTTTACACTTAATAAATTGAGAGGAGAAATTAATGTCGTTTACTGAACTTATGGAAATACTGAATAACGATGGCGTATCTTATTTGCAATACACAAATGAAGCAATTCAATATATTGAAAGTACCGATCCATCAAAAATGAACGAGACGGAAAAATCATTATACGATTACACAAAACTGAATTTGCAAAGAAGCGCACGTATTGATAAAAGTTTTACACCATCCGAAGAATTAAAATTAGCCGTGGCTGATATAAAAGAAAACCAGATATGGATGGTAATAACTGAAAACTGGTGCGGCGACAGTGCACAGATTTTGCCGGTCATCGAAAAAACCGCATCGTTATCCGGTAGTATTCAACTAAAAATTATCGGACGCGATTCTCACCCTGAAATTATGAATTTATATTTAACAAATGGTACGCTCAGTATACCCGT
>JAIOIM010000255.1 GCA_019912505.1 Ignavibacteriaceae bacterium | reverse complement strand
CGCCATTACTTTATCATATTCCAGGATAACAATAAAATCGGTAAGACAAAGATTAAAAGAAGACGGCACAGTATCATCAATAGATACAGCCTCAAAAATTAATTTTGATAACGTAATGCCCGTAAGTTTCGAGGAAAAAATTTTGCTCGACTATTTATCCGGGCATCAATATGAAACTTATTCTTTCGGTTATAATAATAATTCCGCAGAAGCAGTCAGGCAGAGGAATAGATTAAACGAAATTCTTAATTTTCTTCCCGATAAGGATGTATACCTTGGAGAATATTACGATTTTGAAAAAATCAAAATCTTAACCGCCGTTGCTGAGGCGTATTTGCATATTGAAGAAGACGAAGATAATTTAAAAGTGAAATTAGTTATCAAATTAGAGGGAGAGGAAATTTTCCTTTCGGAAAAGTTGGAACCCGCTCTCGATGCTCCACTCTGGATTTTATATGATAAAAAAATATTTCGTGTAAACCGTCTCAGTTACAGCCAATTGTCAGCCTTTGTACAAAATAAATTTGCTATCAATATTCCCAAAAAATTAATAACCCTTTTTGAAAATGAACTTCTCCCGAAAATTGCATCACGGCTCCCAATCATCTCAAATAAATATGATATTGAAGAAATAAAGCCAGTTCCCGTAAAAAATATTTTATTGGAAGAAAACGATTCGCGTCTTCTTTTAACACTACAATTCGCTTATAACCATTACGTATTTGCTTACAATCCCAATGAATATTTTACCACTTTTTTCAAGAACGGAAAAATAGTTACAGTCTATAGGGATAAAGAATTTGAACTTGACGCTTACAGAAGCATCCGCGGATTATATATAAAGGAGTCAACCGAAGGAGTTTTTACTCCCCGTCAAAAACCGATTGAGTTCCTTTTATCTAATTTTGAAAGCATCAAAGAAATGGGGTTTATAATATTAGGAGCGGAGAAACTGAATACGTTCAAGGTTAATACAGTATCTCCTAAAATTTCGCTCAGGGTTACTTCTGGAATTGATTGGTTCGATCTGGAGGCGGACATCGATTTTAATGGGGTAAATGTTACTTTCTCTGACTTGAAAGCGGCAATTAAAAGCAAAAAGAATTTTATAAAATTATCTGACGGTTCAACCGGTCTGCTGTCATCGGAGTGGATAAATAAATTAAAACATACACTTTCAATGGGGGAGGCACACAATTCTAAAATTCGTTTTTCGCACATTCAAGCTCTTGCATTAGATTCGATACTTGAAGATTCCGATAATTCAAAAGCGGACAAATTATTTAGAGAGCGGGTAAAAAATCTTAAATCGTTTGAAAAGCTTAAACATAAAAAACTGCCCGGCAACTTTAACGGAACACTCCGCAAATATCAAAAAGCTGGGTTCGATTGGTTTTACTTTCTTAAAGAATATTCTTTCGGAGGTATCCTCGCTGATGATATGGGGCTTGGCAAGACAATCCAGGCTATAATACTTTTACTTAATGAAAAGAAGGAAAATAAAAACTACACTAATCTTGTTATCACTCCAACTTCAGTTGTTTTTAACTGGATAGATGAAATCAATAAATTTGCCCCCTCGTTATCTGTTCTTAACCACACGGGTAACATTAGAGTAAAAGGAAGTGAGCTGCATCTTGAAAATTACGATGTAGTAATTACAAGCTATGGTGTTATTTTGCGCGACTTTAATTTTTTGCGTGAGTTCCCGTTTCATTATATAATTCTTGATGAATCACAAAAAATAAAAAATCCTCTTTCAAAAACCGGTAAAGCAATCCGAAGCTTGAAATCAAATAATCGGCTTTGTTTAACCGGTACGCCAATTGAAAATAATTTGACCGAGTTATGGTCGCAAATGGCATTTTTAAATCCGGGGCTTCTTGGTTCTTATAACAAATTTACAGAGTCGTTTGTTAAAGGTGCACAAAAGAAGGAGGATGCTTACTCGGTAAGTCTGCTAAAAAGAACTATCTACCCTTTTATACTGAGACGAACGAAGGATTTAGTAGCAAAAGAACTTCCGCCTAAAAGCGAAACTATCCATTATTGCACAATGGAAAAAGATCAAGAGCGTGTTTATAATTTGTGGAAAGATTCAATTCGATATGAGATTATGCATGCAATAGAAACCAACGGAATAAAAAAAAGCGGATTAAAAGTTTTAGAAGGATTACTTCGATTAAGACAAATATGCAACCACCCGTTTTTAGTTGACAACTCGTACAAAAAAAATTCTGGGAAATTTGAAGAATTTAAAAATATGCTTTCCAAAGTTATTAGTGAAGGACATAAAGCTCTTGTTTTTTCTCAATTCGTTCAAATGTTAGAAATAATGAGGCAACATCTTGATAAAGAAAACATAAAGTACGAGTACCTTACCGGCAGCACTACAAATAGAGAAGAGCGGGTTAAAAACTTCAAACAAACAGATGAAATAAAAATATTTTTAATAAGTTTGAAAGCCGGCGGTTTCGGTCTGAACTTAACAGAAGCTGATTATGTTTTTCATTACGATCCCTGGTGGAACCCAGCAATTGAAAACCAGGCTACCGATCGAGTTCACCGAATAGGACAGGATAAACATGTATTCGTTTATAAGTTTATTACAAAAAATACTATTGAAGAAAAAATTCTTCATCTTCAGGAGAAAAAGAAAAAATTGGTTGAAGAAATTATCACCACTGATACCGGTCTCCTTAAAAACCTAACTAAGGATGATATCAAATTGCTTTTTGAATAGATAGAAATTTTTATTAACTCACTCAAACTTAATTTTAATATTTACAATCTCCGAGCGGCTGCCGAGACGCACGGGCGGACCCCAAGTACCGACGCCGGAAGAAACATAATAATGTGTGTTCCCTTTTTTTAGATAACCCCAGCTAATTTCGTAAATAGCTTTTGTAATTAAGTTAATCGGAAACATTTGTCCGTGATGTGTATGCCCTGAAAGCTGTAGAGTAATATCGTTGTTCATCGCTTCTTCAAGCTGCAACGGTGTGTGGTCGAGCAGGATGATTGGATAATTTTTGTCTACACCCGTCAGCACTTCATTAATAGTTTTTCTTTTGCTTTTTGAAAAATTGTTTTTGCTTCTGTCTTCGCGTGCGGCAATGTAAAACTTATCATCTATTTTTATTGAGGTATCACGCAAAACATTTATACCATGGCGCTCCATATATTCAATGCCCTGCTTTACTCCGCTTATATATTCGTGGTTACCAGTAGAAGCATAAATACCATATTTTGGTTTTAATTTTTCAAAGGCTGCGCCTATTTTTTTACGATCGAGTATCTTTCCTTTTTCATCCACAATATCGCCGGGCAAAAGTATAATATCGGGTTTAAGCGAGTTCATCTTTTCTACAATCTGTTTCAATAGTTTTCCATCATTAACCGGGGTAAGATGAAAATCGGATGCCATAACAATATTTAAACTGTCGATGTCCGCACTTCCTTTTGCTGCGGTTATTTCAATAGTTTTCATGTTTATTTTTCGTGTGTTCAAATAACCGGCAAACACAATTACGCATGTTGAAACAAGCACAACTGAAAATGTTATAATTTTTGTAACTGCAATATTATCTTTTACAAAAGCAGGAAAAAACGGAATGATATAATTAGCAAGCCTCAGCAGATCGATAAATATTACCCACAAAAAAAAGTATAACATAAACGCAAACCAGAGAGAGCCAACCCAGAGTAAAAAGTCGTACAACCCTTCCGGAAGTCTTTCGTTTACAAACCGAGTAAATATGTAGGATAGTGCAGCAACTATAAATACTACCGAGTAAATTATTTTTAAAACCGGATAACCAGTTAAAGCCTCCAGCCCCCTATAAATTAGGTAAAAGTTAGCACTGCCGTAAACGACAAAAAATATTATAAAAAATATAGCCATGTTTTATTCTGATTTGTTTGTTTTGTTCTTAAACATTTATCTCTGCTTAATAGTTTCTTTCCGAAGGGTAATAATTTTATCGGCAAAGTTACAAAAAGATGGATTTAGAAATTGTTTTTGATTTTTGATTTTATGAAGGCAATTCTATCATCAATGGTCAATAGTCAATTGAATGATAAAATGGAAACAGTATGGCAGTATCAACTTTCTGTTTCTCGGAGCTGATATAGCCGGTTATCTTCAACCTTGTATAACAACGGCGCTACTTGAATACCCGGATATCTAAGCCGCAAGCGTTTCGCCTCGCTAAATACAAAAGCCTTTTCTTCCTCTATCTCAAATATCGGAGCATAGTGATCAAAATGTTCTGCCGCCATTTGTTTACTCCAACCTACATTTTCCCCCAGCCCTTCAATAAAAGCATCACGTCTTTTATTCAATCCAACCATACCGCATTGCGTGTGAGCAATTAATGCAATGGTTTTTACTCCACCAATTGCAATTGCAAATGATACTTTAAACTCGCTGAAGAGTAAATTTCCGCCACCCGATCGAATAATAAACGAAAAATTATTTGGTATCTTAAGCTGTTTCCGGTTGTCCATACACATTCCCACCAATAATTGAGGTTTTTCAAATTCTTCAAAAGCCCTGCCGAGATTATGAAACCCTAACAACAAACCTATCGGTGATTTCCTATACTCCTCAAAAATATCTTC
>JAIOIM010000254.1 GCA_019912505.1 Ignavibacteriaceae bacterium | reverse complement strand
GAAAAAGTTAGTATACGTTGTTTTATTATTCCTCGCTGCAGGCGTAGTAGAATTTACCGGTGCTCAAACAGATTCCAATTCAGTTAATATTCAACTTTGGATTAACTGTAGGAATACTGCCTCTGCACAACTATTCTCCGCCTCCATTAAGGAAGGAGAAACATACACTGTACCTGCAACTACTCTCAGTGCTGCTTATGCTAGTGCACAGCCGCTATACGATGCATTTGTAGGAACAGAATTTTCTATTGAATATGGTGCACTTACCGAGGATGTAGATATATTCTGGTTTATCTGGGATGTTGACTGCAATACGGGAAACTTTTTCCCCGCAGGCGGCGGCTCACTATTTATGAATAGTATGTTCCAAGTATCTGTGGGTGGTACACCGGTATCAGGCACATACAATTTTGCCAATGGCAAAAAAGCCGTATTATCAATTCCAAAATCTCCTGCATTTCAGGCTTTTTTAGCTGCTAATGGTTTTACAACTTCTAATATTTTAACCTTTGCCTATCAGTTAGCCGATGGTTCAATAGATACAACCGGTATTATGACTGGTGAAACTGCAACACATATGTATGCTTTTGCTTCTCACTTTTCAAATATTGTCGGCGGTGACAGGTCTATCCTGACAGGCGTAAAGGAAGATGTGATTTCATCGCAGCCAACAGAATTTGCATTATCTCAAAATTATCCAAATCCGTTTAACCCGAGTACTTCATTCGAATATTCACTCGCTGAAAATTCATTTGTTACAGTAAGAGTGTTCGACATTCTTGGAAGAGAAGTTGCTACACTTGTTAATTCGAATAAAGATGCAGGAAAATACCGGTTAGATTTTGACGCATCAAATCTTCCTTCGGGACTTTACATTTACGAGTTAAGAACAGAAAATTTTGTTCAAACTCGTAAAATGATGCTAATGAAATAATTCATTTTTTATTGCGGCTGCGAGGGCAGCCGCTTTATTTTTTATCTTTCAATAAATATAAAGAGAAGTTTATGCGAAAAACTATTTACTATTTTGTTGGAATATTGTTGCTTGCAGTTTCTTTTCAGCAGATTGGTTGTCTTGATCTTCCTAGCGATATTATTCTTCCCCAGTGGGATGTAGAGTTAAACATTCCTCTTATTAAAAAAACATATTCCCTTGAAGAAATTATTAAATCTGATAGGCAAAACTATATTAATTTAGATCCTCAGAATGATAGTATTTATTATATTCAATCTGAAGCCTATCGAATTTCCTCGGGTATTTCCCAATTCATTACGGTCACAAACCAGAGAGCTTCACAGAATAACGTAGTTAATGCTTCTACAACAGATTCCACACAAATTTATCTTGCCTTTCCGGAAGGGGCACAGTTAAACGAAGCAACCTTTACTCAAGGTTATCTTGCTTTCTCGGCAAAAAACCAATCGTTAGTTGAAGGTATGAC
>JAIOIM010000253.1 GCA_019912505.1 Ignavibacteriaceae bacterium | reverse complement strand
ATCTTATTCGTGTTTATAGCGTTGTTTGCAATAATTTCTTATTTCGATTTAGGCATCCCAAAAAATAAATTTTATGATGCCGTGCTGATGTTTATTCGTTCAACCGCAATAATTATTCTCTGGGTTTTTATCGCCGCTCCTCTGATAATGAAATTTATAAAGAATATTTTTCAGCGCAGTGAAAACAAATACAAAAACGAAGTTGAAAAAATTATAGCGTTATTCCCACTGTTTAGAGGAGCATATACTGAAAGTAAAAAAATTTCGGCAAATCATCATGGGCTAAAAAAAATAGCTATGTTTATTTCATTATACTTAATCTTACTATTACTGAGCGAAGGTGTACAAAGTGAAGAACATTTACATATTAACGGGTAAAATTCAATCTGGAAAAACTACAAAGCTTGTAGATTGGGCTGCAAACAGAACCGGTGTGTATGGCATATTATCTCCCGTTATACTCGGCAAAAAACACCTTACTGATTTAAAATCGGGTGAATCAAAACAACTCGAAGTAAACGACAGTGAACGGGGCGGCAGCATAATAAATATCGGTCATTACCGCTTTGATAAAGATGTTTTTAAATGGGGACGCGATAGAATGCTGGAGTCGATAGGATATAACCCGGAATGGTTTATTGTTGATGAAATAGGTCCGCTGGAATTTCGGGGAGAAGGTTTGGAACCGGCGTTTAGAGAAATACTAATAAGAAGCGAATTACTTTATGATACAAAACTTGTGCTGGTAATTCGTGAGGGATTAACAGACTCGGTATTGGATCATTTTAGAATTCCCAAGTCATCGATAAAGGAATTTACGTTTGAATAAAAAGCATTGAATCAGAAATAATAAACATGTTGAAGAATTTAAACGGATTAATAAATTGGAGTTAACAGGCTTATTGCTTTGCGCCGGTTTATCTGCGCGAATGGGTTATAATAAAACTTTGTTAAATTATAACAACTCCTCTTTCATCTCAAACATTCTTTTTAAAATGAATCGGGTCTGCTCAAAACTAATTGTTGTTACCGGATATCAGCACAAGATAATAAGCAAAGCTATAAATGAAGACGAGTCGTTAAAACCGTTTATTGACAAAGTAACTGTTGTTGAAAATGAAAACTACATAAAAGGTATGTTTACTTCTCTAAAGCAAGGAATTAAAGAAATAGATAGCGGCTATATCCTTTATCATTTTGTAGATAATCCCTCACTCCCCCTCAATTTTTATATTGACTTTCAGATGCAGGTAAACAAAAATAATAATTGGTTCCAACCTGTTTTTGGCGGTAAAAAAGGACACCCTATTATTATTGATGATTTTGTCGCCAAGTTAATTTTAGCTGAGGATGAAAACAGTAATCTGAAATCATTATCTTTGAATAACCATATAAAAAAATTTTACTGGGTATGCGATTATCCGGAAATTCTTTATGATATCGATACACCTGCTGACTATAAAATGCTAAAGAACGAAGATGAACATATACGAAAAAATTATTGAACTCGAAAAAAGTAATCAGCCATTTGTAATTGCAACTGTAGTATCAACACAAGGCTCAGCGCCGGGCAAAACCGGCTTTAAGATGATTATTGATTCTGACACTAAATGTACAGGCACAGTTGGCGGCGGCGGAGTTGAATTTGCGGTTATCGAGGAAGCAAAAAAAAGAATTGTCTCCGGCGAAAGTGGTTTAAAAGAGTACTTGCTGAACGGTGATATTGTGCCTAAAAAAAATGTTGAGCAATTAAGAATGGTCTGCGGCGGCAGCTCGGTAATTTATTTTGAAGTACATGGAAATGCACCTATGGTTTATGTTTTCGGCGGCGGACACGTAGGACACGCGCTTTTATTTATTCTTTCAAAACTTCCCTTCCGAACAGTTTTAATTGATAATAGAAAAGAATTTGCCAACGCCGAAACAAATCCTTTTGCAGATGAAGTTATCTGCTCCGATTATTTAGAGTTTTCAAAAAACTTCAACCCCAAGCCAAATTCTTACTGCGTGGTTTTAACACATGGTCACGCTTTCGACCTCGATATCGTTTGCTCTTTTTATGAAAGAAATTTTAGCTTAAAATATATCGGGGTTATGGCTTCGAGACTCAAATCAAAACTTGTTTTAGATAAAATAAAAAACCGCTGCGGTAATAAAAAAGATGTATCCAATTTTTATTCACCCATCGGTTTAAAACTTGGCGGCGATACTGCCGGGGAAATTGCTCTTGGCATTGCGGCTCAAATGTTAGACGTCCATTATAAAGGAACTAATAGAAAATAGACTTCCTCAATTCTCAAATATTAGAATAACCCCCTCATTTTTTTTCATCTGCAAAAAAAATAAAACCGAAACAGATTAATCCGGCTTTAATTTTCTATAATTACAATTGGCAAGCTAATTGATATTTATAAGTATCAATTATTTGAAGTGCGGAACTTTGGAAGCGATTAAAAAAAATGATACACCTCTTTATGCCATCAGCGTTGCTGCCCGGCTTCTAAACATATCAGTCCACACTTTGCGTATGTATGAGAAAGAAGGGCTAATAGTTCCTTTCAGAAAAAAAACAAGCCATAGGTTATATTCTGACTCAGACATTGAGCGTTTGAACTGTATCCGCTCTGCAATCAATGAAAGCAAAATTAGTATTTCCGGCATTAAAACCCTATATGCAATGATTCCTTGTTGGGAGATTACTAATTGCTCAGATATGGATCGAGCGAATTGTCCGGCTTATGATAAATCTGCACATAGCCAGCCTTGCTGGATGTTTGCACACGAAAATAATATTTGCGCCGTAAGTGAATGCAGAAAATGTAAAGTATACAACGGCTATGCAGTATGCCAAAGTATAAAAGAAACAATAATCGATTTGACCAAGAGAAAAACCGGGGACACTTAACCGTTTGATTAACAAAATAATCCACTACAATGAAAAAAATAATAATTATCCTATCCCTAATTGGGATTATAGTAATTTCCGCTATCGGATTCTTTAGCGATAAAACCTACGAGCCCACAAAGCTTGATGAACTAATAGACAAATATCCGAAAAAGTATACCCCTTCGGCTAACCACACACAGTTTGAAATATTAAAACAAAATTTTTCTGCACCCCAAAAGGTTACTTCTGCATGTATATCCTGCCACACGGAGCGGCATAAAGAAGTTATGCAGTCCAACCACTGGAACTGGACACGCGAAGAATATATAAAAGGGCGCGGCATAATTTCTATTGGTAAAATGAATGCAATAAATAATTTTTGCATCGGTGTTGATGGTAACGAAGAGTCTTGCGCTAAGTGCCACATCGGTTTTGGTATGACGAGTTCGATGTTCAGTTTTACTGATCCGACAAATATAGATTGTCTTGTTTGCCACGATCAATCGGAAACATATGCAAAAGCTCCCGAAAAAGGTGGCGCTCCTTCTTTAGATGTTAATTTAAATCTTGTTGCACAATCAGTTGGAAGACCAACACGCGCCAATTGCGGCGTTTGCCATTTTTACGGCGGCGGCGGCAACAATGTTAAACATGGAGATCTGGAAGAATCGATGTTTCAACCAACCCGAGATGTTGATATACACATGGCAGTTGATGGACCGAATATGAGTTGTGTTGATTGCCATACTACAGAAAAACACGTTATCAAAGGAAAAATGTATTCTCTTTCTTCAATGAACCGCAACCGTTCGGAGTGCGAGCAGTGTCATACTTCTTCACCTCACGAATCTTCTATTTTAAATGAACATACTTATAAAGTTGCCTGTCAAACATGTCATATTCCAATTTATGCAAAAGTTAACTCTACAAAGCTGTTCTGGGATTGGTCAACCGCAGGCAAACTTAAAGACGGCGAACCATACAGCGAGGAGGATTCACTCGGTAACCACTCTTATCTTTCAATAAAAGGAAGTTTTATCTGGGGAAGAGAACTGAAACCGGAGTACATTTGGTTTAACGGTACAGCCGATCATTATCTGCTTGGCGATACTGTAACCGACACAATAAATCCTTTAAAAATAAATACCCTAAATGGTTCGTATGCCGATGCAAACTCAAAGATATATCCTGTAAAAATTCACCGGGCAATTCAACCGTTTGACGCGGTAAATAAAATTTTAATTCAGCCAAAATTATTTGCAGATGAAAAAGGCGAAGGTGCATTTTGGCAGGATTTCGATTGGCGGCGTTCTTCAGAAGCGGGGATGAAGGAAGTTCATTTACCATTCAGCGGTAAAACCTCTTTTATAAAAACCGAAATGACCTGGCCAATTAATCATATGGTATCAACCAAAGATTTATCGGTAAGCTGTAAAGAATGCCACACGAGAGATAACAGCAGATTAGCGCAGTTAACCGATTTTTATATGCCCGGCAGAGATTATTCAAAATTAGTCGACACAGCAGGAATCGGTATCATTTTAATGACTCTACTCGGAGTGTTTATACACGCAACTATACGAATAGCATCTTCAAAAAAACGTAAGAGAAAACAACATGAGTAAACAAATATATATCTATAGATCGTTCGAGCGTTTTTGGCATTGGATGCAGGCAATATTAATTTTTTTGCTTGCGGCAACGGGTTTCGAAATTCATGGGACTATAACATTTTTCGGTTACAAAAATGCAGTTACTTACCATAATATAGCCGCATATTCATTTATAGTGCTTATTGTGTTTGCAATATTTTGGCACTTTACAACCGGCGAATGGCGGCAATATATGCCTTCACGAAAAAATTTAAGAGCCCAAATGGATTTTTACCTTCTTGGAATTTTTCGTAATGCGCCTCATCCTACAAAAAAAACAGTGCTTAGTAAATTAAATCCGCTTCAAAAAATAGTGTATCTTGGATTAAAAATTTTAGTTATACCAATTATTGTAATCTCCGGTTTGATGTATATGTTTTACCGCTATCCCCAAGGAAGCTCAATTGAAGTGTTGAACATTCACTCGGTAGAACCTTTTGCAATTGTACATACAATTGGAGCGTTTCTTCTGATTGCTTTTATTGTTGCCCATCTCTATTTGATAACAACCGGCTCTACACCCACATCAAACTTAAAAGCGATGATAACCGGCTACGAAGAATTAGAAGATGAACATGATGAAAAAGTAACCGGAGCTGCAGCCTTGCCGTTACGAAAAAAAACCGAACCAGAAACTTTAAGTTGATAAGGAATTTTATGAAACCAGCAAAATATATGAATCCGTATCTAGCAGGCTTTTTTCTTGGACTGCTCTTGTTAGTCACTATTTATATAACAGGGCGCGGGCTTGGAGCCAGCGGCGCAGTAAAAAGTATTATAGTTGCCAGCGTTGAAACCGTTGCCCCGGCACATACACAGGCACAACAATTTTACAGTGAATATCTAAACGATCATGATAACAGCCCATTAAAAAACTGGCTTGTCTTTGAGATGATAGGAGTGCTGATAGGTGCTTTTATCTCAGGGCTAATCTCAAACCGGTTAAGCTTTAAGGTTGAACATTCACCCAAAATTACTTCGCGCGTTAGAATCGCTTCAGCAATATTCGGAGGATTATTATTTGGTTTTGGAGCACAGCTCGGCAGGGGTTGTACCAGCGGCGCAGCATTAAGCGGTATGGCTGTTTTATCTACAGGCGGTTTAATTACAATGGCGGCAATTTTTGGCGGAGCTTATGCGTTCGCTTATTTTTTTAGAAAACTTTGGATATAGGAAGGAGTGTAAAAAATGGGACCCCTTGTACCCGATATTATTAGCAATGAATTCAATTTTGTTATAGCATTATTCATCGGCATTGCATTCGGATTTATTCTTGAGCAGGCTGGATTTTCAACATCAAAAAAATTAGTCGGGCTTTTTTACGGTTATGATTTTACAGTGTTGCGCGTTTTCTTTACCGCAGGTATTACAGCTATGCTCGGTGTTATTA
>JAIOIM010000252.1 GCA_019912505.1 Ignavibacteriaceae bacterium | reverse complement strand
CTATACACCTCTGCGTTATTATGGCACCGGCGTCATAATTCTCATCAATAAAATGAACTGTAGCCCCTGATACTTTTGCGGATGATTGAAAAACCGCCTCGTGAACATTCATTCCATACATACCCTTACCGCCGAAAGACGGCAAAAGCGCGGGATGAATATTTATAATTTTATTTCGAAACTCTTTTATAAAGGAAGCTGGAATTAACTTCAGAAACCCTGCGAGTACTATTAATTCGATACCAACTAATTTAAGCTGTGTCGTTAAATCATCGAATGAAATTTTTCCGACTTCTTTGCCGATGCAATATTTAGCAATGCCGTATTCATCTGTTAAGTTAAATGCGGCACAATCCGGCTTGTCACTTATTACCGCTTTTACCATAATAAGATTATTTAGATCGCTGTTTTCTAAAACAGCTTTAAGGTTGGAGCCTCGACCAGAAACAAATACAGCTATATTCAAAATATTTACAGATCAACAGGTTGTGAAATTACTGAATAAAGGGAAATTTATCAATAAAAAAAAGCATGCAGGTGCTATTATTCTTTATCTTTTATTAAAGAAACTAACAAATTTTTTAATTTATTCTGATAATCGTATCCGCTAAAATCGCCAGCCTCGTCAACATAATACTTTGCCTCAGCAATTTCACCTTTTTTTAGGTGAGTGCGTGCAAGGTAATACATCGTAAATGGTTTTATCCAATTATTTTCTTTCCCTTCAAAAGTCAATGCTTCTTTGCCAATTTTAAGTGATGCTTCTGTGTTATCCATAAAATAATATGCATCTGTAAGCAGCATTTTCGCCTCGGCAATCAGCTCTTCCTTTTTTAGCAAAGGTATCAAATTATTCAACGTATCAACGGCAGCAGCGTACTTGCCGTTCTCAACAAGATTAGAACTCTTAATCAGTTCGATTTCATTTTTTGAAACGGAACGATTTTGATAAATAAGTCCTTTCCGTTTTGCAAATATGTCATCGTCAAGGTCTTTATTGCCCTTGCCCGAAGCTGTAAAATACTCAATTGCTTTTTGTCTGTCGCCTGTAATCTCATAACAAAGGGCTAAACGAAAAGAGGCAATACCCGTATAATCTTTTGTTTGAGTCGAGGTTAAAAATATTGAATAAAAACTTGCGGCATCTTCCAAGTTATTTTTCCGGAAGTGAACATCCCCCATTAGGAAATTTGAAAAAGATACTA
>JAIOIM010000251.1 GCA_019912505.1 Ignavibacteriaceae bacterium | reverse complement strand
CGATTGGGTTAATCAAAATTCTTGCCCCAAAACCAACAGCACGTCTAAGGTCAAAAAAATCTGTTGCGCTAATATCTCTAAATACATTTCCTGCTTCTGCAAATGCCAAAATGTAAAGCGGCATCGGTTCTAAAGTTATTGCAAAACGAAGTTCTGTTGTTAACCTCGACATCACTTTGCCGCCTATTACGGTTCCGTTTGAATTACGAGGACCAACTGTTCTATCATCATAACCTCGTAATGGTTCGGTTGCAATTACCAATCCGTTACCGCCCATGTAGTAGTACTCAAATGGCTGTATCTTTGTTCCGTTAACAAGTTCGCCTAAATAGCCCAGACTAGTGGTTGTATAAAGTACAATCCTATTTGTGTTAAAAAGTCTTTTATACCATTCTGTTTTAAAGCTAAGCTTAAAATAATCAACATCGCCCGGTAAAAACGGACCACCCGTAATTTCGCCGTCTAATGCCACTGAAGAACCGGTTGATGGAAATATTGGGTTATCAATATTTTTTCTGCTGATGGTAGCCCCGAGTGTAAATTGTTGGGTTTTGCCTTCGGCATAAAAATTTTGTCCTTCGAGTACATTATTGTATTGATAACGGAATAAGCCTTGAATATAGAAAAAATCATCGGGCCATTTTAATCGGCGACCAACACGAACTGTTCCGCCTGATTGGCGCAAATCATAAATATATTGCTGGCGTGTATCGAAAACTTCAAACCCAACGAGTGTTGGTGTATCGAATAGCCATGGCTCGGTAAAACCAAGCGTAAATGTTCTATAAATACTGCCGACGCCAAACTGCCAGTTAAAGCTTAATATTTGTCCGCCGCCAAGTGAAAACGGTTCGGCAATAGAAAAATTTGTTAGTGTAATGCCAACTGCGCCGCTAAAACCAAATGCGCCGCTGTAGCCAACCGAAGCATTTAAGTAATCGCTCGATTTTTCTTCGACATTAAATTTTACATTAACAGTGCTATCGTTTGCAAGATTATAATCGATGCCTTTTGGTCCGTAAAGTTTTTCAACATTAAAGTATTGAAGGTTTGCAAGCTGCTGCACGCTTCTAAATAAAAGTGCGCGGTTAAAATAATCTCCGGGTATCGAGTAAAGTTCGCGGCGGATTACTTTATCTTTTGTTTTTGTATTACCTTCAATATCAACCCGACCAACTTTAAACTGATTTTTTTCTTCAACTCTAATCGTGATGTCAATTGAATCTTCACCAACTTTTGTTTCGGTAGGTTTAAGGTTAAATGTTAAATAGCCATTATCAAGATAGAGTGAATAAACATCTGACTGCTTTTCGTTGCCGCGTAAATTCTGCTCAAATTTTTGGTAATCGAAAATATCACCTTTTGCAAAATCAAGTCGTTCGGTTAGAACTGCATCGGGATATATTGTGTTCCCTTCCCATTCTATATTTCTTAGCTTATACTGGGGTCCTTCGTATACGTTCATTTCGATGCGCATATCTTTATTATCATTATAATAGATTAGCGAATCTAAAATTATTTCGGCATCGCGGTAGCCGTTTTTATGATAATATTCGGTAATTAAATCTTTATCTTTTTTATATTTTTCAGGGTCAAAATGAGCGCCGCTCCAAAATTTCCACCACTTGGCAATCTCGGTTTCTGCCATAGCACCGGTCAAATCGCTGCTGCTTATTGCTTTGTTACCACTAAACTCAATTTCCCGAACTACAACCTTTGCATTTTCAACTATAACAACCTTTAGCAGAATCCTATCTTTTATTCTGTCAATAAGATTTGTATAACGCTGTTCGCTTGATGGATATTCTAATTCATACTCATCGGATAGGTCTTTCTGATTTTGCCAAATTACGTTTATGCCATCTTCCGTTGTATCGGCTCTAAAAAAAGAATAAGAATTTATATCAATTTTTGTATTAAGATATCCTTCTTTTTCGTACAACCCTTTTATGCGAAGTTTAAGACGATTTATTTCCTGAGGTTTTAATATTTGTCCTCTCGTAAAACTTATTTTTTCTTCAATATCTTTTTCGCTTATATCATCGTTGCCTTCGTAAACCACTTTTTCAACGCGCGGGTATTCTTCAACCTTTATAACCAGAAAAACACCATCGGCAATCTGTTTTTCAATTTCTATTTTAATATCAGAAAAAATATTTAGTGCCCAAAGCCGCCTTATAGCGTTTAATGTCTGATCTCCCGGCACCTGGATTTCATCGTTTACTTTCAAACCGGAATTTGCAATAATTGTAGCGGCATCGGCAGATTTGCTTCCCTCAACAGAAATGCCTAATATTTTATAGCTTGTTTTTGCTACTTGTGAATAAGATGCCGATGTAAAAAAAAGCACTGCTATTATAAAGAAAAGATATTTAAGCATTTTCACTGGGGAGGTTAGAAACATTCTTTAAGCCTTTTTCATTCTGTTTTATTTGTTCGCTTACTTTTCTGAATCTTCTTTCTCTGTCCTGAAAATCGGTTATTGCTTCATATAGGTGTTTACGGCTAAACTCGGGCCAGTAAACATCGGATATAAAAAATTCGGAGTAGGCAATCTGCCATAGTAAAAAGTTGCTTACTCTAAACTCCCCGCTCGTTCTGATTAAGAGATCAGGATCCGGGACGCCTTTAGTCGTAAGAAACTGGGAAAAGTTCGCTTCGTTTATTTCATTATTATTAATTTTGCCCTCCGAAGCGAGAGCGGCAATCTGTTTTACTGCGTTTATCAACTCCCACCTACCACTGTAACTCAGTGCCAGGTTGAGTGTCATTTTTTTATTACCGGCTGTTTTTTTTATAGTTTCAAAAAGTTGTTTTTGAACTTCTATGGGCAATGATTGAATATCGCCAATAGTTTGCATTCGGATATCATTTTCATGCAATTCGTCCGATTCTTTTCTAAGACTGCGCAGCAGAAGTCTCATTAAAGTAGAAACTTCATCCTTAGGTCGTTTCCAGTTTTCTGTGGAAAAAGTATAAAGAGTTAAATACTTTACTCCAATTTGGGCGCAAGCTTTAACGATATCTTTTACCGTTTCAACCCCACGCTTGTGTCCGGCAACCCTGGGCAGGTTTCTTTTTTTTGCCCAACGACCGTTGCCGTCCATAATAATGGCTATGTGAACCGGGATTTCACCCGATTCTTTTAACACTTGCTGAAGTTTACTGTCGGCATCTGATTTTTTGTTGCCCAAATTCAGTCCTAAAAATGATAAAGCGTGTAAAGTTAATTGTATGCGTTTTTAATGTCAAGGTAAGCTTTAGCCGTTAAACTACTTACTTTTTTAATTTTTCGCGCGTTAAATTATAGAGATGCAACGAATAATAAAAGGGGAAAACACGGTTCGGAATAAAAAGGCGCCCGGGGATGAGCGCCGATGTTTAGAGTTCGTTTAAGAGAAGAGTACTTTTCCTCTATCGCGCTGGTGCCGTGAGGAGATAATTTCTTTTTCCTGAAGCTGAAATATTTTCAAATTTTTCTTTACTTCATGTGGAAGTTTATCTGTTAAAGCTCTTAAGTGTTTATAATTATCTTTCGGAATACCTATAAGAAGCATAACACGCTTATTTGTAAACTTTGTGTGCCTTGTAGCTAAAAAGTTCAATTTGCCTACCAAAAGAGGATCATTGAGATCTTCATCAGTTAGTGTAATACCAATTGCATAACTTTTCTTTAGCCTTGCAATAATGTCCACATCAAAATCACCGACCCTCGTGGGCTCCGGCAGGTATGTGCCGAATTTTCGACTAAGAGTCATATAGCCTAACTTCCAGAATTCCTCAACCAATAAGTCGATGCTTTTTCGTTTTCCAGGTTCAAACATGGCAACCTCCAATTTAATTTATATGTGAAATTATTGGAATTACGGGGGAAAATTTCATCCCTCTTAGAATTTTTATGTTTGCAATTTTAAAGAATTCAAATTTTCTAATTTGGCTGCTGTTCAATATTCTTCCATAAATTACTTTGCGCCCGCTCTCCCGCCCTATAAAATAAGGGTCTAGTACAACTTCATTTACTCCGTACAAAAATCTAATTTGATTTCTATTATAAATTGCATTTTCAAATATTTCAGATTTCATAATCGTTCTCCGAGATTAATTTAACCATCTAACCACACCGACAACCTTGCCTACTACAGAAAATTCTTTTCTGCCTGTTACATCTATCGGCTGGTACTTTTCGTTTGCCGGTAGTAACCGGACTTTTTTATTTTTTATTTCAAATGTTTTTACAGTCACTTCATCTTCAAGCATGGCAACAATTGTTTCGCCATTTGCTGCATCTTTTTTGGGGAGTACAACAACTAAGTCTCCTTCAAAAATTCCGGCGTTAATCATACTATCTCCTTTAACTCTTAACGCAAAACAACTTTCCGAATGTTTCATAAACGATGAATCGATTACGAGACTTCCATCAATATTTTCAATTGCTGTTATCGGTATGCCTGCAGCTACATGCCCTATTATTGGAATTTTCGTAAAATTGTTTGTCGTATCAATAATAGCGTCATTCTCAAATGGTTGAAGTGAAATACCGCGGCTCGCATTACTTTCAACATTTAGATAGCCTTTTTTTTCTAGGGCGTCCAAATGTCTTTTAACACCAAACGTGGAGGCTATTTCAAACTTCTTACCGATTTCACGCAGGGTAGGCGGATAACCGTTTTCATTTCTAAAGTGATGAATAAATCTTAATATATCGTCTTGTCTGTCTGTTAGTTGTTTTTTCATTACGTGCTCATTTGTTCACTACAAATATAGTAAATAAATGAGCACGTGTCAAGAGATGAAGTAATTTATTTTAAAAATTTTCTAAAGGTAAAATGAGTTCGGTTAATTTAAGCGGAGGAATTTTGTTACTTGTTTTGAATAGCTATCTGTGGGAAATAAGATTAGATATATTTAGCAAAATAATTGCCCCGTGCTATTTATAAAGTCTGTAAAATCTACAACTGTAAATAACACGGGGCAAGAATTATACTTCCACGCCTTTTGGTGAAACGTGAGTTAACCAGTTAAATTTATCTTCTGCCCTTCCGTAATGAATTGAAGATAGCGTATCTAACAACTGTTTATCGAGTTCGCCGACTTTCCCTTCATTAAATATCATTTTGGTATCTTTATAAACAAGAGTACCAACGGATGAGATTACAGCGGCTGTGCCTGTACCAAAAACACCAACTAACCTGCCGGTTTTATAAGCGTCCACAACTTCATCAATACTTATAAGACGTTCAGTAATATTTTCGCCCCTGTCTTTTAAAATATTAATTACAGAGTCGCGTGTAACCCCTGGCAAGATGCCTCCGGTTAATTTAGGAGTAGCTACTTCATCCTTAAAGTGGATGAAAATATTCATCGTTCCCACTTCCTCAATATATTTCTGTTCGATACCGTCTAACCATAACACTTGTGTAAAACCTTGTTTACGTGCAGATTCTGCGGCAAGCAAACTAGCGGCATAATTTGCGGGAGTTTTACACTCACCTAGTCCTTTACGAACAGCGCGAACGTATTCATCGGTAGCTAAAATTTTTACCGGTTTAAATCCCTCGGGGTAATAAGCGCCAACCGGCGAAAGTAAAATTATAAATTTGTAGTTACCTGAAGGACGAACGCCAAGGGCACCGTCTACACCGAAAAGGAAAGGACGAATATAAAGAGCTTCACCCTCTTTTTTCGGAATCCAGTCATGATCGATTGAAACGAGTTCCTTCAAAGCTTCCATTACAAAATCCAAATCAAGTTCAGGAATACAAACTCTGCGGGCAGAGCGGTTCAATCGTTCAAGATGTTTTTGCGGACGGAAGATAACAACTTCATTATCTTCTGTTTTGAATGCTTTTAACCCTTCAAATACAGCCTGTGCGTAATGCAAAACCATTGTTGCGGGATGAAATGAAAGATTCTGTAGTGGTTTAATAGTTGGATTGTGCCATCCTAGAGCTGGAGAATAATCCATCTCAAAGACGTGGTCGGAAAAAAGCAATCCGAAACCGGGATTCTCAGGAACCACAATTGCCCCGGTTCTTTCTTTAATGATATATTTTATTTTTTCCATGATGCTGCCTGTAATTAATTTATTAAATGAACTTAAC
>JAIOIM010000250.1 GCA_019912505.1 Ignavibacteriaceae bacterium | reverse complement strand
AAATAAGCTGATGAAACTTTACCGCCCGGATGAGTTTAGCATTGAAACTGCTTTCTTCGGAAAAAATGTGCAGTCGGCAATGAAGATTGGTTATGCGCGTGGTGTTTCGATACTTGCGGCGGTTCATAACAAAATACCTGTTAATGAGTATTCGCCGAGAGAGATAAAAAAATCTCTCGTCGGTAACGGAGCCGCCTCAAAAGAGCAGGTAAGTTTTATGATAAAAACGCTTTTAGAATTGAAAGAAGAAAAGATGCGGTACGATGAATCGGACGCGCTTGCGGTTGCTCTTTGCCACGCATTTAGGTTAAAAGCTCCAACAAAAAAAAGTAACAACTGGAAAGCATTTGTCGATGCTTTTCCTGATAGAGTAATTGACTGAAATCTATAATATTTTATTTTTGTAGTGGACGCACAATATGCGCCCAAAAATCTAACACCAAACGAGCCTTGCTATGATTGGACATCTTTCAGGAAAAATAATTTCCGCCAAACCGACAAAAATCCTTCTCGATGTTAACGGCGTTGGTTACTCGGTTAACATAACCATAAGTACATTTGAAAAAATTAACGAGCTTGAAACGGTTTCGCTGTTTATTTTTACAAATGTAAAAGAAGATTCTATTACGCTTTTCGGTTTTTTTACAGAGACAGAAAAGGAGATGTTTGAACTTTTAATATCTGTTAGCGGCGTGGGTCCGAAAACAGCACAAAGTTTGCTGTCTGGAATATCAGTGCATGATTTAAAATCCGCTATTCAAACAGCGGATGTTTCGCGGATTGTTGCGGCACCGGGGATCGGCAGAAAAACAGCAGAAAGGCTTGTTCTTGAGCTGCGTTCAAAAGTTGAGAACATTACCAGCGAAGGAGTTTTCGGCGCTGCGTACAGCGTTCAAAGCGAAGCTATTGCGGCGCTTACTACTCTTGGTTACAATCAAAAAACAGCTGACAAAGTTGTGCGCGATATTTTATCCGCCTCAAAAGATATTTCGCTTGAAGATTTGATAAGAAAAGCGCTCGGGCATTTTTCTCAATAAATTATTCTACGCCGCATTCAAGTTTTGCAACACCTGTTATTTGCGCGGTTAATCTATCGCCTTTGTTTACCTTACCAACACCAGCGGGCGTACCTGTAAAAATTAAATCTCCCGCCTCTAAACTCATCAACGAAGATAAATACTCAACAAGCTGAATGTGATTGAATATCATCTTATTAAGCCTTTCTTTTTGCTTAACTACTCCATTGATTGCAAAAACAATTTCTTCATCTAAAGTTAGTTTGTAATCTTCCGCCGAAATAAAATTAGACAGCGCTGCTGATGTGTCAAAACATTTTGCAATTGTCCATGGGTGTCCTTTTTTCTTCAACTCGTGCTGAACATCGCGCAATGTCATATCAAGTCCTACACCGTACCCCGCAATAGCTTTTTCTGATTTTGCCACATCGCCGTTTTTAATTTTTTCTCCTATAAGAAGAACAAGTTCAACTTCGTGATGCATATCTTCGGAGAAAGGAGGATAAATAATGTTATCACCGGAGTAGATAACAGCAGACGCCGGTTTTAAAAATACAACCGGTTTATCGGGCAATTCGTTTCCAAGTTCTTTTGCATGTTCGGCATAGTTGCGCCCAACGCAAACTATTTTGCCGATAACAAATCCCTCTTTTCCTTTTACTTTAACTGTTTTCATTTTGTGTCCTTTTAAAATTCAAATTCTAAAAATAAAATATAAGAAAAATGATTGAGAGGAATGTAAGCAACGGTTTTGCGAATAGAAAAATTCTAAGCAGGCATTAAGTAAATTAAATGCCTGCCGGTTAAAACTATACAGCCCTTAAGGAATCAATTATTTTTAATCTTGCCGCCCTAATTGAAGGGAAAAATCCGCCGAGCAAGCCCATTGCTATAG
>JAIOIM010000249.1 GCA_019912505.1 Ignavibacteriaceae bacterium | reverse complement strand
GTACGAAATGAAATATTTATTTGCCATATTGGTGTTTGCAGGGTTAGTTCTTACAGGTTGCGGACCGGATTCCTCGCTAACTGAACCTACAACTACCCAAAAAACATATAAGTGGATTGCCACGCCGGCAAAGGTCGGGTTGTCTATCGAAAATGTCTTCTCTGCTTCGAAACTTATAGACGGCACTAAGGGCGGCAAAATTAAGATGAATGAATCTTACAATTCAAGTTCAGGGGAAATTAAAATTAAAGCTAAGCTTGTTATTAATAAAGCATCGTTCACTGGTTCGAAGGTTATTAGTTATGTCTTGGATGATCAAACCGGACTTGTTGAATTTGGTCCTGCAATGGTTTTCGACCGCGATTTGAAGTTTGACTTGAAAATAAAAGGATTTGATTTGTCGGATGTTACTTCTCCGGATGAAGTTGTTTTCGGTTTTTTAGATGAAAATAATAATATAGTCCCCTGTGTTTATGATGAGTTAAAAATCAAAGTTAACGAAAATTCAATAGAAGTTAAGAACGCAAGAATTGGACATTTCTCCAGATATGGTTTCGCAAAATAAAAATAGTTCGTGGATTCCTCAAAGGCTGCGGTGTTGGCAGCCTTTTTATTTTTAAACCTTCGGTCCTTCAATCCGGTTTCCTTTACTACTTTAGTACTTCAGTTAAACCTGCGGGTAGTTGATAACCTGGAAATTCCTTCACAATTTTATTAACATATAACTTAGCTCTTTCAGTTTTATTAAATTGCAGCTCATACATTGCGCGGCGTGCTAACATCGAACCAACCAGATTCTTGATAAAATTTGTATAATGATTTCCATTCTTTGGAAATCGAATTATAAAATCGGGATCTTTTGCGGAAATGTAGTTTGAGCCGGTCTTTACAACTTTAAATAAAAACAAATCAGGTATAAGCTGGTAACCCTGAGGCAGTGCAAACTCGCCGTTTTGCATCTCTTTTTCAAACAACTCGGAGGCGATATAAATTGTACTTTCATCGATGTTTGTTGAAACTAATCCCGTCATTATATTTCTATATGTTTTTTCTAAAAGCTGCGGATTAAAGTTTTCGTCTCTCTCAAAAGGTTTTAAGGCGTTAAGAAAAGTTTCAACTTCAGGTTTTAAATCATCAAACACACGGGGATAATTGTTATTGGTCTGATTGTAGTACCACGAACGGCGTAATAATTCTTTATCTACAATCGCAACATCTTTACGGTAGTTTTCAACAAATTGAAAATAATATGCTGGCGAGATGAAGTAGTCCCACTGATAACCAAAGATGATAGAATTTTTATCTGTACTAGCGACAAGTGCTTTTGAGTAATCTTCAAAAGTGTAAGTATCGCTCTGGTTTATATCTCCAAAATTAGAATATGCCTGAATAACAATAAACAGAAAGATTAAAACACCCGGCAGAAAAAAATCAAATCTTTTAAACCGGAGCAATTCAAAAAGTTTTATTACTCCAAATACCGCCATCATACTTAAAGAAATAAATGCAAGCAGAAAGTAAGAATCTATATCAACAATATCATAATTTATTGAGTAGAGAACTGTGGATAAAAAAGTGATGAAAGCAAAAACAAAAAACCTTTTTGAATAAATATATGCAGCGAATAAACCAATAGCTGCTATAAATAAATTTATACCGAACTCTTTCGGTAGAGA
This sequence comes from Ignavibacteriaceae bacterium, assembly GCA_019912505.1. Taxonomy (GTDB): domain Bacteria; phylum Bacteroidota; class Ignavibacteria; order Ignavibacteriales; family Ignavibacteriaceae; genus CG2-30-36-16. The sequence continues at coordinate 431 of JAIOIM010000249.1, read as the reverse complement.
ATTAAAAAAGTAAATAAGCTGTCTTTTAGCCGCGTCTGTTGAGGAGAATAACCATACTTGGTACTGTTTACCGGAAACATGTCTGAAAAATCTTTCAAAATTGTCGGGGTTACCCCAATTGATAACTGCGTCCGAAGATGCCCGCCAGGGAAGATAAAGATAGATTAAAAGTAATACCGGGAAAAAGACTGCAAGCATAATAAGAATAGTTTTAAAACTACTTTTATTAAAACCTCGACTATTAAAATAAAGATAAGCAGTTCCCGGCAAAATAAGCAATGTGGTCATATGGTTGGAAAAACCAATAGCTAACACCACCGCAAAATAAAGCCATTGTTTTACCGTTTTAATGTCATTCTGTTTATCCGCCAAATAAGCCTTTATTAAAAACAGAATTATTAAGTTGATTAAAAAATATGAAGTGAATAAAC
>JAIOIM010000248.1 GCA_019912505.1 Ignavibacteriaceae bacterium | reverse complement strand
TTCCAATTCTAAAATATCCCCTTTAATTTCGCCAAGGTGATGTTTTACAAAATCATTAAATTTTATTTGACCGAGAAAACATATTCCCTGGCTGTCTTTTCTTTCTTTATTCGGCAGGTTATATTTTTGAGCAAGCTGCCTTACTTCCGCTTTGTTAAGATGACCAAGTGGAAACAGCGCACGGCTAAGCTGTGCTTGAGTTAGATAAGCTAAAAAATAAGTCTGATCCTTAACCGGATCAGGTGCTTGTTTTAGAATGAATGTTTCATCGATTTGTTTAACAAGCGCGTAATGACCTGTTGCAACCTTTTCAAAAGAGGGGTCTATTTTGTCGTAAAATTGTCCGAACTTTATTAAACTGTTACAATAAATATCAGGGTTGGGTGTGCGTCCTTCTTTTATTTCACCAATGGTGTATGTAACAACCGATTCCCAATATTCTGTTTGAAGATTTAGCACCTGCAAAGGCACATCAATTTGATTGCACACGGCGCGAACATACTCAAGGTCTTCTTCCCAAGGACAATCGCCCAGAAATGAAAACTCATCCTGAAGCCATATTTTTAAATAGAACGCTGTTAAATCGTGCCCCTCCTCTTTTAATAATCTTAATGCAACCGAGCTGTCAACTCCGCCCGAAACTAAAACTGCTATCTTCATTTAACTTTTTTCTTTTTACTCGCTTTATTAATTTTTTCAAGTACAGCCTCATAAACCGGCTGCGGTACCTTGCTTAAAATTAGTGTGCCGAGTTCTCTCCCATTGATAATATTTTGATAAAAGCCTATCCATATTTTACTTTCATAATCGCAAAACCGCATTATTCCGCGCGGTTTTCCTTCAAATATACCTCCGTCCAATTTTTCAATATTTTTAAAATAAACTGTTCTGCTTTTTTTTGACATAAAAAAATTACTGCACACTAATTTTTCATCATCGGCTTCAATTTTGTATGCCATTATTTTGTAAAGCATCAAGAAATGCTTATTTAAAAAATATATTATTAGAAGCGTCAGCAAAAACGGGAGCAGGTATATTAGATGTTTATCGATACCCGTGCCCCAATACACAAGGTAAAGTGCAAGAAAAATTGTAAGAGGAATATTTGCGTATTTATAAACTAACCTGTAAAAAATAGAGTACTTATATGTCTTCAATAGTTGTCCAATTTTAACTGTGCAAATTTATAAAGAAATAACTAAAGTAGCGGGAGAATTATTTGGAACTAAAACTATACAGAGGTTATCTATAATCGATAGGTTTAATTTTAACGTTCGAAGTTCGACCAGTAGCCAAATTATATTTGTTCAAGCAGCCACGATTTTCGTTTTAAAAGCTCGGTCATTGTTTCCTGTTCAATTGGTTTGCCTCCTATTTTTATCCATTTTTTATGGGGTAGATTCCAATCAACACGACCGGTTGATTCGTTAAGTTTAATGGCAACATCGCGTGCTATAGCTTTTATATCACTTCGAAGTTTTTCAATTTGAACATAAACGGGCAAGTCTTCTTGTTTATGGATGATAATAACTTCCTTGTTTTTTTGTTTTTTCTCCACCTTTTCCGGAACCAAAAATTCCCTGCCAAAATCAAGTTCGAGTTGAATTTTATCCGTTGCCACAGAGTGTATTGCTTCAAACGCCGTTTCTTCCCTTTCCTTATCTCGCTTTAAGGAAGGGTCAATATCGAAAATATTTTTGAGATAGTCTTTTTTGTTTATGAAATGGTCACGCTCTAATTCAATTTCTTTTGCATACTCAACAAGCACGATATCTTTCGGCATATAGATGTATGCGTCCTGCTCGTTAATTTCCTTTTGATGACGAACAAAACGCCCTACTGCCTGTCTAAAAAAAAGCTCACTTTTTATGTTAGTTGCATATACACCAACGCGCAGCCTTGGAATATCCACTCCTTCGGAAACCATTTTTACAGCCACCAACCATCGCTCGGTACTGTTGTTAAATTCTATAATTTTTTTTGATGCTTTGGGGTCATCACTCACAACTACAATCGGTTTTTTACCTGAAATTTCATGGAGTAATTTACCGCAAGCACGTGCATGTTTTTGGTCGATTGTAATAAGTAAACCGCCGGCATCTTGTTGTTTACTTCTCATCTCCCCTAATTTTTTATCCGCGTCTATAAGTACTGTCCTGAGCCATTTCCCGTCGGCATCTAATGCGGTACGCAGACGCTCGGAGGCATGTCCTCGATCGAGATTATCGTCAAAAGTAGATTTGTAAATTTTTTCTTTTACTCTCCATTCCATTTCACCCTGGTAAGCCGGAAAATAAACAGGTCGGCATACTTTGTCAAAAAGTGCCTCAGTATAACCATAAACATAATCGGCAACACTTTGCGAATTAATATAATTAACAAACGGTATCGGGTTATTATCTCGTCTGAATGGTGTGCCTGATATTGAAAGCCTATAAAGAGAGTTTTCAAAAGCCTTCCTAATTGCATCGCCCCATGAAAGTTCATCACCGAGGTGATGAATTTCATCAAAAATTACAAATGTTTTTTTCTTGTCGCAGTTTCGTTTATGCACTCTTGGTTCCCTGCCGACCTGTGCGTAAGTTAGCGAAGCACCAAAAAAATCGTCGGTTTCTTTTTCTTTCGAGTTTTCAAATTCCGGATCAATGTCAATTCCGGAAATAAAAGCATTTTCTGCCCACTGTTTTTTTAGGTGTTCTGTTGGGCAGATAACAACAACCCGTTCAACAAGCTGTTTTGTTAAAAGGTAGTGTGCAATCCTAAGAGCAAAAATTGTTTTGCCTGCGCCGGGGGTTGCAACGCACAAAAAATCTTTATCGCCGCGGTCGAATTTTTCTTTAACTTTACGCGCTGCTTCTAACTGCCAATCTCTAAGTTTTAAATCCCAGGGTCTGAGTAATTTCATTTTCAAAAAAAAGTAATAATGGTTAATCCGGCGGGTAATAACCGGCAAAAATTTTTCGGTAAAATAATTTTATAATTTGCTATAGTGTGGTGCAAATCCCCGATAAAAGGTGGGCAAATATAAGAAGGCTATTACAAGCTATGCAAATTAAATTTTAATGTCTTTCTTTTTTTTATAAAATATTTTTCTGTTTTAAGATTTTTTAATCTTTGCGTAAAATGTTCTACTTAGAATTCAGTTCCTTTGCAAGAAATAAACCCGTTAAACTTTTTTTATTCTTGATGATTTTTTCCGGCACACCTTCCACAATAATTTTCCCGCCCAACTCGCCGCCAAAAGGACCGAGGTCTATTATCCAATCAGCTACTTTTATTACATCAAGATTATGTTCAACCACAATAACAGTGTTACCTTTATCAACAAGTTTGTTTAAAACTTTTAAGAGTATATTAACATCTTCAAAATGTAACCCGGTTGTAGGTTCGTCTAAAACGTACATAGTTTTTCCGGTGCTTATTTTGCTAAGTTCGGTTGCAAGTTTTACCCGCTGCGCTTCACCGCCGGAAAGTGTTGTTGCCTGCTGCCCCAGTTTTATATAACCAAGTCCTACATCATGTATAGCCTTTAATTTTCTTTTGATTCTCGGAAGATCTTCAAAAAACTCCAGAGCCTCATCAATGGTCATTGCCAGTACATCGGCAATCGATTTTGTTTTATACAATACTTCGAGTGTCTCGCGGTTATATCGCTTTCCTTTGCAGACATCGCATAACACATAAACATCCGGTAAAAAATTCATTTCAATTTTTTTCAATCCATCGCCGCTGCATTCTTCGCATCTTCCGCCAGTTACATTAAAACTAAACCTGCCGGTTGCATAACCTCTTATTTTTGATTCTGGCATTTGCGAATATAAATCGCGGATAAATGTAAATAACCCGGTATATGTTGCCGGGTTTGATCGCGGAGTTCTGCCAATGGGCGATTGATCGATTTCTATTACTTTATCAATATGCTCTAATCCGTCAACCGATTTGTACGGCAGAGGAACTACTTTGCTCTTATAAATTTTGTTCATTAAAATTTTAACAAGAGTTTCATTTACTAATGTTGATTTTCCCGAACCGCTTACGCCTGTTATTAATGTGAGGGTGCCAAGGGGAATTTTTAATGTAATGTTCTTTAAATTATTTCCGGCTGCGCCTTTTAGAGTTAAATAATTTCCGTTGCCCGTTCGTCTATATTCTGGAATTTTTATTTGCTTCTTTTTTGAAAGATAAGATAGGGTGAGTGAATCTATTCCGTTTTGTGAACTTAGAATTGTCTCTGTTTCACCGGCAAAACAAACCGTGCCTCCGTGCTCACCTGCGCCCGGACCAAGGTCAATAATGTAATCGGAGCTTTCAATGGTTTCTTTATCATGCTCAACAACTATAACCGTGTTGCCGAGATCGCGTAAATTTTTTAGAGATTTAATAAGCTTAATATTGTCGCTTTGATGCAGCCCGATACTTGGTTCATCAAGCACATAAAGTACGCCGGCAAGCTGTGTACCTATTTGTGTTGCAAGCCTTATACGCTGCGACTCTCCACCCGATAATGTACGCGCGGAACGATTTAGCGTCAAGTAATCGAGTCCGACGTTTAATAAAAAATCAAGCCGAGTTGTAATTTCTTTAAGAATTGGTTTTGCAACTATAGCATCGCTACCTGTTAAATTAATACTTTCAAAAAACTCTTTTGAACGAAATATTGAAAGCGCCGACACTTCGCTTATGTTTTTATTTAAAAATTTTACTGCCAAAGATTCCCTCTTTAACCTGCCTCCCCCGCAAGTGCTGCATGTAACGGTATTCATGTAGGATTCAACCCACTCGCGAATATTGTTTGAACTTGTGGTGTTGTAATAATTTTTTAGATAGTTAATCAGTCCCGAAAACTTGTGCATATAAGTAACCGGCTTGCTATTGCCATACGAATAGCTGAAGGGAATTTTCTCCTTGCTTCCATAAAGGAATATCTCTTTTTGTTCGGAGGAAAGATCTTTCAACTTTGTATCAAAAGTAAAACCGAACTTTTGAGCAACACCAGTTAATTGATTAAAGAACCAAATCTTTCTTGGTTTTCCCATCGGTGAAAGAGCTTCTTCATTTATCGACTTATTCCAATCCGGGATAATTAAATTTAGATCGAGTTCTTTTTTTTCTCCAAGTCCTTCGCAATCGGTGCAGGAACCGTAAGGCGAATTAAAGGAAAAAGAATTCGGCGCAAGTTCCTGGTAGCTTATCCCGCAGTCTAAACAAGCAAGATGACGGCTGTAAATAAAATCTTCTTTACCATTATTTACTATAACTATGCCGTTGCCGTAATTTAGCGCAACATTAATCGATTCGGCTATTCTGGTTCTCGATTTTTCATTCACAACAACTCGGTCAACTGCAATTTCTATGTTGTGAATTTTATATCGATCTACCTGAAATCCTTTTGTAATTTCTGTTACTTCACCGTCAACGCGTACGCGCAAAAAACCATCCGACGAAACATCTTCGAATAGCTCGCGGTAATGCCCTTTTCTTCCGCGCACTATCGGAGCGAGTATCGTAATTTTATTTTCCGTTAGGTTCGAGATTATACTATCGATAATTTGTGCGGATGATTGTTTTGCTACTGGTTTTCCGCAGTTGTAACAGTGCGGTGTTCCAAGACGGGCGTATAGAAGTCTTAAATAATCATATATTTCAGTAACAGTTCCTACCGTGGAGCGGGGATTACCGCTTGTAGATTTTTGTTCTATTGAAATTGCCGGACTCAATCCCTCTATTAAATCAACATCCGGTTTCTCGAGCATATCCAAAAACTGCCTTGCATATGCCGACAATGATTCGATGTAGCGGCGCTGACCTTCAGCATAAATGGTATCAAAAGCAAGTGATGATTTGCCGGAGCCGGATAAACCGGTTATTACGGTAAATGATTCGCGTGGAATTTCGACATCAATATCCTTTAAATTATGCTCTCTTGCCCCTTTAATTATTATTGTATCTTTTTCCAACCAGGATTACTCTTAGAAATTTAAAAGATTATATTAGCACCGGACAGTTTGAAAATCAATTTAATAAAGTATGACTCGTTTACGATTGGAGTTATATAAAGAACAAAAAAATGACTGCTAAAGAAGAAATTAAAACTATCGCCTCCCATTCCGAAACAAAATTTAAGGAGAAAGGCTCGCTTTTTATTGGCAAAGCGTTTTCTGTGGAAACCGAAGATGATTTTTCTTCTGAACTGTTAAAACTTAAAAAAGATTACTACGATGCTTCCCACCTTTGCTTTGCCTACAAATTAAAAGACGATACTTTTAAGTATTCCGATGCCGGTGAACCAGGCGGCACAGCAGGAATAAGAATTTACAATGCCATTGAGCACTTTTCGGTTGTTGATATCGGCGTGGTTGTTATCCGCTATTTCGGCGGTACAAAACTCGGCGTAGGACCGCTTGGTAAAGCGTATTACAAATCGGCAGAATATGTAATTGCTTGCTCTACTTTAATTACAAAAAAAGCTTATAAAAAAGTTATAATTAAAACAGGGTTTCAATTCATCAGTTCAGTTCATCATTATCTCCCACTGTTTGATGCAATTATTTCAGATGTACAATATTCGAACGATGTAATATTTGTAATTGAGCTTTTTCCATCGCAAATAAAAAAGCTTAAAGAAGTTTTAACCGAAGCCTGCAGCGGAAATATTGAACTGAAAGTAGAGGATAATACTTTTTTCAGATGAAAATAGTAACAATTCTGATTTTTTAAAAAAATATTTACAAATATCTTAAAAATAACTTGACTAATTTTTAAGTATTAACGATTTTTGACCAAAGCAATTATTGAGAAAAGGTATATGGAAGAAACAAAACACGTAAAGTCAGATGTAAAAATCAATCAAGCCAGAGAGCTTGCAGATTTAACATTCAAGTTATTGGCAAACTGTCAGGAAAAAGAAGACAGATTAGCCGAACAATATGGATTAACCCAGGCAGAGTTTAGATGTTTAAGACTTTTTGGAAAGACTGAAACTTTGAACAATAAAACTATTGCCGAAAGAATGAATTTAAGCCCCAGCAGGTTAACTCGAATCATTGACGGATTGGTTACAAAAAATTATATGCTTAGGGAAATTGAACCCAAGGACAGAAGAAATATGCGCGTATCACTTTCGCACCAGGGAACTATAAT
>JAIOIM010000247.1 GCA_019912505.1 Ignavibacteriaceae bacterium | reverse complement strand
AGTTCAACATTAAAAATAATATTGCCGGTATAAAAATAAAAATCTTCATTATATTTCAACCTTTATAGTTGCCGTCGGCAGCAGCGGAAGCATATCTACACGTTTGCCGGTTTTTCTATCGAAATAAAAAAGATTGTTTCTGTTATAAACATTCAGCACCGAGACGTCCACATAAAATTTTACATAAGCAATTGTAAACTTTTTTGATACTCCAACATCAAGCCGGTGATAATCCGGGAGCCGCCCCAAATTTTTTGATGCAAGCAATGTGTATGGTTGAAAATAAAAACTGCGTGCTGCAAAATCGTCAAAATATAATTTGTTTATGTAACCGGTTAGTTGTGTAAATGGCAAACCGGAATTGTAATTCCACAATGTGCTTGCTTCCCAGCCATTGCCAAGACTTACTGCGAAGGATAGATTTACAGAATGCCGCGAGTCGTAACGAGGATGATATTTATAGCCGTTTATTTCTTTAAAAGCCCAGCTTAGTGAATAACCGGCAGAGAGATTAAATATACCGGTTGAATATTTAGCAAGTGCTTCCAAACCGTACGCTTCACCAATGCCTGCTATAAGGTCGGGATCTTCGGGAAAATATTTTTGTTCGTTTAACGCCGGAAGATTTTTTATGTATTTGTAATATCCCTCAACATCAAAAGTAAAATTATTAACCGGATTAATTTTTAAACCGATTATATAATGGAATGCAGTTGCGGGGTTAAGATATGACGGTGTGATAATCCAAGGTTCAAAAACCGATACAATTTCATTTTCATCTATAAGGGTAGTTAGCTCCTGGTTATAAATTCCCCATGAAGCAGTAAAAGCAGCCCAAGGAAAAATTTTGTAAAGCAAATTTACCCTCGGCTCAAACGAAAATTGCCCCGCACTGCCGCTGGCAAGTCGTGTAAAGTTAAATCGGCTGCCAAAGTCGGCGCTGAAATTTTTATTGCTCAACAATTTATATTTTAAGAAAAAACTTATATTTGCTCCGGTAGCGTTTATATCCGTTATTGCGCCGCGATTATTTTCGAGCTTTAAATTGTTATCGATTTTTATAACCTTTAGTCCGCCGCTTACTTCGTTTTTATTATCGAGCACAAATGTTACCGAAGCGTTTAGTGTGAAATCGTACAGCGTATTTTTTTTAGCGCGTGTTTTGCTGAGGTTGGGGTTTACTTCGGCAGAGTAGCTGCTTTGCGACATTTGGATTTCATAAAATACTGGCGAATTAGTTATCCATTGGAAATAGCGCGCCGAGAAGAAGTTATTTGTGCAGTTAAAATCTTCCTGCAGCGGGTCGGGGTTATCAAGATTATCGTGGCTGTAAAATCCCTCAACTGTAAATTTTGCGTTCTCCATAAAAATGGGGTTTGAGTAATTTGCTTTAAACGAAAAATCGTAAAACTCGGCGGGTACGTTTTTATCATTAAAAAACTTTTTTAATATTTTATTTGTATGGCTTTTTCTCCCCGATATGAAAAACGAACCATCCGGTATGGGACCTTCGACAAAAACTTTTGCTGTTAAAAAACTACCGCTTGCCGAGCCGCCAAAACGATTTTTGTTGCCGTCTTTCGTTGTAACTTTTAATATCGATGATAACCTGCCGTTAAACTGGGTAGGAAAACCGCCTTTATAAAACTCAACAAAATTTATAACATCCGGATCAATTGCGCTGAATAAACCAAGTGCGTGAAACGGCGTGTAGAGAGTGACATCATCCATCAGAACAAGGTTTTGATTGCTGGCGCCGCCGCGAACATAATAGCGTGCGGAAACATCACCGGTGGATTTTACGCCGGGCAGGTTTTGAATCGAACGAAAAAGGTCGGTCTCAATTCCTTTCGGCAGAAGTTCTAGTTCGCGGCTGAATATACGCTGCATACTCACATCGGGTTCATTCTGAAGATTAAAACGCTCGCCTATTTTTTCAGCTTCGGGTAAATGAATTACGGAAGGGTGAAGTTTTATGTTTACGTCGGTTATTCTGTTGCCGAGTATTTTTACGGATATTCTTTTTGATGTGTAGCCGATGTATGAAACAAGCAGATTATAAGTATTGCCAGCCCTTACCGAAGGAATATAAAAATATCCTCTCTCATCCGTCGATGCGCCGATGTTTAGCTCCTCCACTAAAACATTACTATAAGCAAGCGGTTCCGAGGAAAGCGAATCAATAACTTTACCCCTAAGCGAGCCCTGAACTTGGGCAACGGAGTTTACGTTGAAAAACAAAAGTAAAACAAATACTGTGTATAAAATCTTCATTAACAAATTGGATTAAAATAATGTACAAT
>JAIOIM010000246.1 GCA_019912505.1 Ignavibacteriaceae bacterium | reverse complement strand
GTGTTTCGCAAGATACCAAACTTGCTGAAATTTCTCAACGCTCACTGACTGATGTTGGAGATGTTATTGACCACGATTTTAACCGGCTTGGTTACCGCGTTGAAACCGGAAGTAAAATAAAAACTATAAGCGCAACTAATATCTCATTCACTTCAGATATAGACAATAATGGGGTGATAGATACTATAACATATTTGAAATCTATAAATACCAAAACAGGTAATTTAATGTTCCGCCGGGTTGGAACGGGACAAACAAGCTCGCAGTGGTCTTACCCTATTTCAGATTTACTTGTTGAGGGTTTGGATTCTGCCGGAACTGTAACTTATACAATAAATAATATAAAAAGCATTGCCGTAACGGTAATGTTAGTAGGTAAAGCCGGAACTGATTTTAATGTACAGTACGGACAAATGTGGAAACGACAATTTTTTCCAAAAAATTTATGATTTTTATACGAGGTTGATTTATGGGCAGAATGCTTTTAATAATAGTAATGGGTGCAGGAATAATTTTTTCCGTTGTTAGTTTGAATATAAACAGCAGCAACACCTCAATGGTTTCTAATGCCGTGCAGCAATATGATGTTGTTATGGCAAAAAATTATGCCTCAAGCGGTATTGAGTTCGCTCTCAAAAATCTTTCAGATGATACAACTTGGAGCGGTGTAAACAGTAAATCTTTATCCAACGGCTCCTTCAAAATAACGGTTGTAAACACAAGTGCAAAGTATTTTAACGGACCGGGTGCCGGCGTAGTAAGCGGGAGATTAATCACTTCTATCGGTACATATTCAACATCCGCTGATACCGTTAGAGCTGTGCTGCAGCTACCGACAGGAACAGGCACCGCACCGCCACCGCCATTCTTAAATTACGCTGTTTGCTCCGGCAACGACTTTTCATTAAACGGCAATACATCTATTACGGATGACAATAATAACGGCTGGAATGCAAATGTACATACCAATGAAGATTTTAAGATGAACGGCAACAATAGCATTGATGGTTTTTTAACCTATTATTCCAGCGCTAGTTCAAATCCATCATGGAGGTTGGACTCTGCAATCAACCCAAATGTAAACCCCAATGGCAATCCTGCACATAGCCAGGTGCCTTTAATAGAGATGCCGGATTATAATGCAGATGATTACAAATCCTTAGCAACCACAGTATATAATGGCAATAAAAGCTTAACAGGCAATACTGTTCTTGGCACCAAAGAAAACCCGGAAATTATTTACGTTGGAGGTAATTTAACTCTAAATGGTAATATTACCGGCTACGGAATTTTGCTTGTAAAAGGAGATGTTAGCTGTAACGGCAATGTTACTATAAATTCTATTGATCCTTCCGGCAATAACCTCGGTCTGTATGTAAACGGCAATTTGAATGCAAACGGCAACGTAAAACTTTATGCGCAAATATACTCCAACAACAATGTAAACTTAAACGGAAATGTGAAAGTTTATGGTGGAATTACCGCAAAAGAAACGGTTAGTTTTAACGGTAATGTAAGTGTTTACTACCGCCCAACTACAACGGAATTGACTCAACCAATCTGGCCAACAACCGGTGGCAGTACAGCATCCAGACCCCAAATAATTTCTTATTTTGAAAGATAATGGTTATCCGAATCATTCTCTTTTAAACCCCATCAAATAGGCGTATGTTTAAAATTATTGACCTGTTCATTTAGGCATTTTTTATATATTTTTACGCGTTATCATTACAAAGTTAACCAAATTCTAAATTTTCAAAGGAGAAACTATGCGCAGTTTTTTTGCGTTGAATAATATAAATACACGTAGCGGCATTTCTGTCTTTTTAACAGTTTTGCTTTTTACGGCATCTATTAACTTTTTAGGATGCGAGACCAAAAAAGAAGAAAAACCTGTTGTTGTAAATGTAGATTCAATTAAAGCTGTGGTAGCTCAGCAAATTGCAGACTCAATAGCAATGGCTCAACAAATTGCAGACTCAATAGCAATGGCTGAGAAAGCCCGTGTACCGGATATGATGGGTAAATGGACAGGAGCACTCGATGGGAAAGCTACAACTCTAACCATCACCGAACAAACAGAAAATAAATTCAGCGGTACAATTGTTATTAATTTCCGTAATGTATCAAATAAAACTGTTTCGGGAACCATTGATGTAGAGAATAACAAAATAAGTATGCGTGATACTCAAAAATTTAGATATGCCGGAACCTACTCGGGAAAACTATCTGATGACAAAACCAAATTTTCCGGTACTTTTACAATACCGGCAGATAACAACAACTTCTCATTTTCATTAACAAAAAAATAATTTTAGTTTAATTACAACAAGAAAGAAAATCTATATGAAAAAAATAATTGCAGTGTCTTTATTATTATTGCTCGGAATGTTCCTTGCATCCTGCGACAGTTCAAGCACAACCGATCCTAACCCTGTTCCCGAAGCCAAAGGTTCTATATTGATGATTTCAAACCCTGTCGGCGCACAGGTATTTTTTAATAATGTATTACACGGCATAGCTCCCGACACAATAAAAGATGTAACACCCGGTACTTATTCGGTTACTTTAAAACTTACCGGCTATAAAGATACAACCATTACAGGTATCGTTGTTCAGGATAAAATTTTAACCCAAAAAACGGTTTCTTTAACCTCAGATGTTGCACTCGATAAATTCGGATTTACAACACCGGTTAAAATTTACGAAACATCTGGAACCACTGCATCACAGCCAAGTGGTTTGGACCTTTCAACAGGTTTAGCTTACGGTATTTCCGGTGCAGATAAAGGATTAGTAGATATTTATTACTCAACAAACGGAACCGGCGGAAATGGTTGGTTAGTGCAAAGTGCCGATTTAAATACAACTAACGGTTTAATTCGTAAAACTTTATTTCAAGTCGGTGCTTCCGGTAATATTTATGATGCAATTCCATCACCTTTAAAAACAGCCGGCACATGGACAGACAATATGGATGACCGCGAAGCAAATTATGTTTTCTTATACGATCATGATGGTCATTACTCGAAAATTAAAATTGTTAACTATGGCGGCGGTAACGTTGGCGACCCTGCATGGGTTGAGGTACAGTGGTTATATAATAAAGTTTTAGGCGATGTAAGATTTTAAGTAGTATTGTTTAATATGTAAATAAAAAAGCCGCGGTTAATCAATCGCGGTTTTTTTTATGAAATTATTAATTGTTCCGATTCTTTCAGCAGAACTCACCCTGCCCTCTCTTGGAAAGAGAGGTAAAAGCTCAGCATTACGAATTTGTGTGTTTTTTCTTTTATTTGGCAAAAATTTAGAGTTTATTGATTCCCCGCATAACGGCACCCCCTCGCTTTTTAAGAGAGGGGGACGGGGGGTGAGTTTGCGTGACACTTTATGCACAGTCTTTAAATTATAAATGAGCCTGGTCTAAAAGGTTGGAAACGGTTACGCCACGGCGCACAGGTGAAACCGTTTTAGATTCTCTATCTTTTCTCATTAACCCACGACTTAAGTCGTGGGTTAACAAAAACCTATTATTATACGAAACCGTTTCAACGGTTTATATTTCTATCTCAAATTTAATTGTTAACCTTTTTAGATCAGCCTCAATAATTGTATAT
>JAIOIM010000245.1 GCA_019912505.1 Ignavibacteriaceae bacterium | reverse complement strand
CCCAAAAGCAGTTTAAAATCTTCAGCCCTAAGATTAAATTACCCCGCCGTAAGCAGGCGGGGGAATAAGTAAACTAAAGTTTTACATTACAAAATTTTCTACTTTGTAGTTAACGGATATCCGGCTATTTCTTCATCATCTAAAGTAAATATATTGCTTTTTGATGGAGATTCGAAAAATTTTGATTTGTCGGAAATTTTAGTGGTGTAAGCCTCTTCGCCGGTGAGGAGGTCAATTAGCGTAAGTTTTCCATCCATTGCGTAAACTATGCTGCTGTTTATTACTTGGGGTACATAGTGAACTTCCCTGTTATCGAAATCCCATTCTTTTGTCCAGTCTATTTTCCCGTCTGCTGAATTGATAAGACCAATTTTCTCAGGTCCGAATACTACAATTTTATCTGAGCCAAATAATACTCGAAGACATTTTTTAGCGGAGACACCCCAATAATTTCCCCAACTTTCATAAGTGGAAAACAAATCGGCTCCGGATGCATCATCAAAAAATTTAGAAACTGCATCCGCACTGTAGCCGCCTGTTGTTCTTGTTGTTTTCCACGACCAACCTCCGCCAATATAGGTTGATGTTGATGAGGTGCGCGGCACTGACCCTATCAATTTTTCAATTATAGCATAAGTTTCTTCATAGTCAAATTCGCCTATTCCAGCATCATCAAAATTAATCTGCCATGCATAATTTCCGCCGTCTCTCCCCATCTTCAAAGCGTATAAATTTTCTAAATCGGCAAAGAAAAGCAGCTTCGACTCAGGAGAATAATAATTATTAATTGAAAATTTCGGCGTCAGCAGAACCGGATCGGTGGTGGTTTCCTTTTCCCATAAAATTTTGCCGGTTGCATCATCAACGGCAACAAACCCGTATGGATCTTCGTCTTTATTTTTTTTTACTTCAACTTCATCTTCCTTTAGGTATACATCAAAAATCTGCAAGCCGTATTTGAGATATAAAATATCATCGATTACTGTTGTTTCGCGGATAAATTTATCTGGTACACTTAACTCCCAAAATTTTTCACCGGTATCTAAATTAAACTTTACCACACGCTCTTCGCCTGCAGCATAAGCTAAATTTTTATCAATGGAAAGGGGAGGAAGGTTAGCAATTTCCAGATTATTTAAGTCCTCGGCAATAGGGAAGTAGGATTGATAATTAACTTTGCCGGTTTTATAATTGATCGATACAAAACCTTCCCCCGGTTCTTCTCGTGTTGCGGGGTTCCAAAATGGCTGAGAAGTACTATTTGAATTTGAACCACCGATATAAAAAATATAGTTATCTTTTCCATACTTAAATGATTGGTATTCAAAACCGATGTTATCATAGCCCATTAGATTATTTATTACCTCCGTTACATTGCTGGTTGCATCGGATGCTGCGCCGACGGTTGCAACATTTGCAAGTGCAGAAACTAATCCAGTGATACCTTTTGCAATGTTTCGCTGGAAATTTGCTAAGGCACCTTTCCAAGCAATAGCAGGTATCTTGTAATTAACCTTACCGGTAATTCCGTCAATACTCATTAGGTATAAGTATGTGCCGTAGTCTGCTGAAAAGACTGTCGCTTTCACATAAGTAAGAATGATATTATTACCGTCCGTTGCTAAATAACGATGAGCATATCCGTCAAAATCGGGGTCGTCTTCTTTTGTAACCCACAAAACTTTTCCACCGGCAAGATCAATTGAAGCAATTTTGTCTTCCATAGATATGATCAACAAATCTTTATCTCCGGCTTTACATGTGTGCAGGGTTCTAAGATCATCTACGGAAAATTCAAATTCTTTTACTTCGCCGGTTTTGAAGTTAAAATGGACGAACTTATCAGAGCCCATTACAGCGCATCCCTCAGCGGTTGGAAGAAGTACATTAATATCACCGTCTATCGAAAACTCGCGGCGGGCTAATTCTTTATTATTTTTTACATCAACAACAACGGCTCCGTCATCCAGAACGCAGAGTAGGAAATCACCGGCGGCAGTTTTATAAAACCAGGGGAGTTTTTCTTTTATTAAATCGCTGTTAATATCAAAATCTTTGGCTTCAAAAACTCTATTGCCATTTGTAATATCGAATAGCACGGCTTTTTCGCTATCCTCCAGCACAAACATTTTATTTTGTTTATCGAGTACGACATAATTGAAAGTACCCAAATCTACAAGTTCGCCCCAGTAATCAACTTCCATTCTGAATAGCTCATTACCGTTATTAAGATCAATACCAACTTCATTATCATCATAACGAAGAACGGCATTGTTTTTTATAAACTCCATCGATCTGTAGTCTTCCTGATCGATTCCTTTGTATTCTTGCTCCCATAATAGTTTACCGGTTACAGCATCATATGCCTGCAGCTTATTGTCTGAATTGGTAAGGTACATTTCGCCTAAAAGCAGACTAATTCCTTTTTCTTCAAAATCAGGTATTCCTTTGTTCCATATTTCTTCCCCGGTTGAAGCATTATAACACCAGATGTATTCGTTGCTTGTAAAAAATATATATTTCCCATCATTTATAAAATTATGATCCTTGATGGGTTCACCCAGGTCTTTCTCCCACAGCGGCACTTTTTGTCCAAATGCCATGCTCGAGAGTAAAAAAACGATGATGATAAATAGGTTTTTTTTTGACACTATGTTCTCCTTTTTTATTTGAGTGAGTAATTATTTGATATCTAATAAACCGTGAGTTTCCAAATCATTGATGACCATCGGAGTAGTTAAAAACTTTTTGACGTTTATTTGCCTCATCTCTGAAAA
>JAIOIM010000030.1 GCA_019912505.1 Ignavibacteriaceae bacterium | reverse complement strand
ATATAAATTCCGCTTGTCAAATGATCCGCAATGAATTCAACTTTATAATTGCCGGGTTTTTTATACGAGTTTATAAGCGTTGATATTTCTTTTCCCAGCAAATTAAACACTTGGATTTTTACAAATCCTTCCTCAGCTAAAGAGTACTCGATAGTTGTCGTAGGATTAAATGGGTTCGGGTAGTTTTGGCCTAGACTATAATCCTTAATAATTGCTTCATTTGCTATTCCAGTAGTATTTGTATCTCTGATAGCAATTAAGCTTTTTTCATGACCATTCCAAAGTGAGGATTTATGTACCCCAATATAAAGCGTTCCATCCTCAGATATCGCTCCTGTATTGTCGACTTGATATCCATTGAGAGGAAGTTTCCACTTCAATTCTCCTTTATCAGTTATTGCGTAGTAATAATGACCAATAGTGGAACCAATATACACGGTTCCTTCAGAATCGCAAATTAAAGGTTGCCAAAAGTCATCTAATTCATCGTCTGTAAATATATACTTCCACCGCAGATTTCCGTGATAATCTAATGATACTAACTGCATATAAAATGGTGTAACTGTATCAAAGGCTAAGGTGTAAATATTTCCATTTTTATCAATCGTAGGCATTGAAAATGTCCCGAAAAATGCTTCACTGAATGTCCACCTAATCGATCCATCCGGTTTTATTGAATAAAACTTTTGCGGGCCGTCAAAATAAATATTTCCATCAGAATCGACAATTGGCGCTTTTGCGGAACCGATAAAACTATATTTCCATTTAAGTGTACCGTCTAGGTTTAGAGCAAATAAATTGGAATCAGCACCAAATATGTAAATTGTATTACCTTCCGGAGAAAAAACTGGTGATCTTTCAAAGAATCCATTTTCATATTTCACTTTCCAGTTTAGTATCCCATCAGAATTAACGGAATTTAATTCCCCTTCAAAGTTTGTAAAATAAAGTTTGCCTTCAAAATCGATATTTGGCATAGCAAGTTCAACAATTGAGAAAGATGATTTATATTTCCACTTTAGTGTACCATCTGGATAAAGAGCATAAAAACAAGAATCCAATGAACCAAAGTAAATAGAATTACTGGAGTCAATTAAAATACCGGTCTGAGGAGCTCTTTTTGTGCCCAAATTATATATCCATATCAATGAACCACCTGAAGAATATGAATAAAAATATTCTCCCAACTGGAAATATGAACCGAAAAATAAATTCCCCATTTCCCCGATCACTGGACCGGAAAAAATACCATTTGGCATGTCTACGGTCCAAGCAATAGTAGCTGTTTGAGGTCCTTTGTATGGAGAACGACCGGTAAATTGTGGGTCGTGTTTTATCATAGGCCAATCTGAATTTGCAAGTGTTGGCCACTCTATATCGGTTTGTATTTGTGCGCATAAGTTCCCAAATAAAAGTAGCGGTAGTAAAAAACTAATTAATCTTGTCATAATCACCTCATTTTTAATTGGCGGGATTTGTTCTCAAAAGCAAATCCCGCTATAATATTTTTCCTCAAGAATCTTTTAATTTACCATTAACGAAGTAGTATCATTTTCTTAACATCTGAAAATTTATCAGTCTGTATTTTATAGAAGTAGATTCCGCTTGGTAAGTTTAATGCATTAAATTCAATTGAATAATTTCCTTGCTCTTGTCTCTGATTAACCAATTCAGTGACCGATTCTCCAATCGAATTATAAACCGTCAGATTTACAAAGCTTGCTTCTTTTAAATGATAACTCAAAATAGTAGATGGATTGAAAGGGTTGGGATAGTTTTGAGATAATTTATAATACAGTTCTTTTGAAGATTCTTGATTCGCTAATTTCCATTGGATAAAACTATCACCGGTAAGTTGAACGTGATTACCATTCAATGATTCTTGAGATGAAGATATCTTTGCTTTGATCCAATATTCAACTTGATCATCCCCAAACTTTGGATCAATCTCGAAATCATCATCCAAATATGATGTGGAAGTTGTGAAAATTACATTGGTTTGTGTTCCACCAGCACCCAAAGTAATTTTTTGATAAATATTGTAGCCTAAAATGTTGGAATCGTGGTAAGCGTTCCAGGAAAGGTAAGGATTCCCGCCTTGATTAGAAACGTTTAGATATAATTCCAAGCCGGAAGTATTATGATCAATTCCCTCAACTAAATTCCAGATTGTTTGATGCGTGCCATCTATAGTTTGAGTATTAGCTGCATTTCTAAAATGTTTACTCGAATAATCATATAGAAAATAAACATCAGGCGAGGTATCATAATCTGTGGTTCTCCAATCCATATAAAAATAAGCTTTTTCTGTTCCTCCCTCAACTGCACTAATCCTGTATAAACCGATTCCCACGATTGGATTGTTTCCTGCTTCAGTGGAAATGACAAGATCAAATTGAGCTCTTTTAAGTTGAGGATGTTGTTGTGTGGGGATAGTAACACTAGCAGACGAATAACTTGAAGTTACATAATAATTTTCATCCCACACACCTCCAATCGCTTCTGCTTCAAATGTTACATTCCAAGAAGATCCGTAATTAACTAAATCTATCATTATCTCGCCAGTAGTTCTTGGCTGCCCAAAAATTAAAACTGGAAACGCTATCAATAATATGAAGAGTATTTTTTTCATTTTATTTTCCTTTTCATAATGTTATTAAAAAGTTAGTTGCCTACTATGCACCTTGCCCACATTGATTATACAAAACCTACTAGGAAAAACTTCTTTAAAATATTCATTACCGTTTACCTCTCATTTTATTGAGTAAGTATAACTCTTAGGCATTTTATCTGTAAATGAGCAAAAAAAAGTAAGCCGGATTAAAAATGCTAAACGGCTCATTTATAGATAAAATGCAGTTGTTTTTAAATAAGATAATCGCAAAATCGCATTAAAAAATAATTCGATAATTGCGGTCATCGTTTGTTTAGTTTTTAATAAAAATTTTAATTCATCTGTTTTTAATTGTAATAAATTAAGACTGAATTGGAATTTATTATGTGTCATCGGGAGAGGTTCGGGCTCTATTTTGCAAAGAAGCAAAATTGCAGAAAGACAACCATCAGAAATTGTTGTTAATTTTAGAGAACCTTCAAGAGGAGAATATTCCGCGCGGTGCGGAATGGAATGTAGAGCGGCATAATTGCTCTTTAGAATATGAAAAGCTTTCTTGTTGACAACACACCCGTCTGAATTATTAATAAAAATAATTAACTCAACTTTAAAACCTTCGCTGCTTAATACATCATTAAGCACTCGTTCCAAACCTAATACACTTTATGCGTTTGTAAATTAAATCAATAAATTTTAATAATCAAGCACCGGATTAGTTTTATGTATGAGTCCGCTCTAAAAAGGTCAACAATTCAATTTGAGATAGAAATATAAACCGTTGAAACGGTTTCGTATAATATTAGGTTGTTGTTAACCCACGACTTAAGTCGTGGGTTAATGGCACAAAGATGAGCGCG
>JAIOIM010000029.1 GCA_019912505.1 Ignavibacteriaceae bacterium | reverse complement strand
ATTTAACATTCGGCAAATATTAAGACGCCGCAAGAGTTTTAAGTTTTCCCTTAGCATTATCAAGAGTAATCTTATATTTGCTTTCTTCATCTTTCAGTTTTTGATTATTTCAGGTAAAGCTGTTGCCCAAGAAAATAGCGACTGCTTTGGATGCCACGATGATGAAACCCTTACCGGGACAAAAAACGGCAGAACCATTTCGGTATATGTTAGTGAAACAAAATTCACTCAATATGTTCACGGGGAGGTTCCCTGCATCGGATGTCATGTTGATTTAAAAGATTCTGAGTTTCCGCATAATGAAGATTTGCAGCCCGCAAAATGCGGCGGGTGCCACACTGCCGAACAAGACGAGCACGCAAAATCATTACACGGTAAAGCGCTTGCACGCGGTGATAATTTAGCCCCGACATGTAAATCCTGCCACGGCGGACACGACATTCTTCCGGTAAATGATCCCAAGTCTTCTGTTTATCCAATGAAAATTCCTTTCCTTTGCGGCAGGTGTCATCAAGAAGGAACAAAAGTACAACGCCAAAGAACAATTCATCAAGATCATATTCTGGAAAACTTTTCAGAGAGTATTCATGGGCAGGGGTTATTAAAGAAAGGTTTAATTGTTGCGCCTAATTGCGCTTCGTGCCATACCCCGCATTCTATTTTGCCTCACACCGACCCGAACTCATCTATTTCGAAAAAAAATATTGCCGCTACCTGTACCAAATGCCATGTGATGATAGAAACGGTACATCGTAAAATTATTAAAGGTGAATTGTGGGAAAAAAAATCGCACGTGTTACCGGCTTGTATTGATTGCCATCAACCCCATAAAATTAGAAATGTTTTTTATGATTTGGGTATGGCTAATCAAGACTGTATGAGCTGCCATCGGGTAGAGAGTATAAAATCATCAAAAGATGGACATTCACTTTATGTCGATTTTAAAGTGTATGAAAATTCTATTCATAATAAAACCGCTTGCAGTCAATGCCATTCGGAAGTAAATGCCTCAAGCGCTCGCCCGTGCGAAGCAATAACCCGTAAAGTAGATTGTGCATCGTGCCACGCCAGCGTAGGGGATGAATATAAAAAAAGCACACATGGCAAACTTGTCGCGGAGAATAATCCTAATGCTCCAACTTGCTCCGAATGCCACGGAACGCACGATATTTTAGGAAAGAAAGATCCTGCGTCATCGTCATTTCCGACTAATATTCCAAAATTATGCGCCACTTGTCATCGCGAAGGTCAGAAGGCTGCCGTTCGCTATAAAGGAAAAGAACACCAAATTATTGAAGGTTATACCGAAAGCATACACGGAAAAGGGTTGATGAAAAGCGGATTAACAGTTACTGCCACCTGCACAGGATGCCATACTGCACACCGCGAACTGCCGCACACAGATGAGAATTCAAGCGTAAACCCTAAAAATGTAGCGGCAACCTGCGGCGCGTGTCATCATGGAATTCAGGAACAATTTGAAAAAAGCATTCACTCTTCAAAAATGTCTAAGTCAAAAGATCTTCCTTCGTGTAACGACTGCCATAGCTCGCATACAATAAAGCGAACAGATTCGGAAGGTTTCAAATTACATATTATGGATCAATGCGGCAGATGCCATGTTGAAATTGCCAAAACTTATTTTGATACTTATCATGGTAAAGTTTCTCAGTTAGGCTACACAAAAACCGCAAAATGTTACGATTGCCACGGCGCGCATGATATCTTAGCCCCGTCAAATCCAAAATCGCATTTGAGCAGACAAAATGTTTTAAAGACATGCCAAAAATGCCACGAAGGAGCTACAAGAAAATTTGCCGGCTATTTTACCCACGCTACACATCACGACCCGGTTAAATACCCAATTTTATTCTGGACGTTCTGGGGAATGACCGGTTTGCTCGTTGGTACTTTTTTTATTGCCGGTTTGCATACGCTTCTATGGCTTCCACGTTCCTTTAAATGGAAACGTGAGTTAGCAAAAAGAATTAGAGAAAAAAAACTTTTAGAAAGCCAGAATTTGTCAGCCGAAAACAAAGAGGAAAATGAAAAACATGATTAGAGAAGAAGAACAAGTCTTACGGTTTTCCCGCCTCAACAGAGGGCTTCACGTTTTAATGATTATCAGTTTCATTAGTTTGTCGTTAACCGGTATGACGCTCAAGTTTTCCTACACAAGCTGGGCAGTAGCTCTTTCTCATTTCTTCGGAGGTTTTGAAGCGGCAGGTTCTATACATCGTTTTGCGGCGTTCGTTATGCTTTCGGTTTTTATAACTCACATTATTGATCTTATCCGAATCAAAAGAAAAGAAGCGGGAACCTGGAAGAAACTAATTTTTGGAAAAGACTCGCTTCTTTTTAATAAAAAAGATCTTGAAGATTTTATAGGTTCGATGAAATGGTTTCTGGGTAAGGGAGAACGCCCTAATTACGGGCATTGGACCTACTGGGAAAAGTTTGATTACTTTGCCGTATTTTGGGGGATATTTGTTATCGGCTCTACCGGTTTAACGCTTTGGTTTCCCGAATTTTTTACGCGCTTCATCCCCGGGTGGGCTCTTAATGTTGCAACCATTATTCATAGCGACGAAGCATTACTTGCAACCGGTTTTATTTTTACAATCCACTTTTTTAACACCCATCTTCGCCCCGAAAAATTTCCGATGGATATTGTTATATTTACCGGAAGAATGCCTTTGGAAGAATTTAAATTAGATAGACCCGAGGAGTACAAAGAATTGGTTGAAAAAGGTGAGTTAGAAAATTATCTTGTGGAACCATATCAGCCGATAGTTATAAGAGGAATAAAAGCTTTTGGCT